>DATFXR010000709.1:0-16774 GCA_035315685.1 Vicinamibacterales bacterium
GGCGTGCACGTCGTGCCACCGCGTGATTGATCCGCTCGGCCTCGCGCTCGAGAACTTCGACGCGACCGGCGCGTGGCGCATCAAGGACAACGAGGTTCCGGTGGATTCGGTCGGCGATCTCTACGACGGCACGAAGATGGAGGGACCGCGCGGGTTGCAGCAGGCGCTGCTGAAGCATTCGGACGTGTTCCTGCTGAGCTTCACCGAGAACCTGATGACCTACGCGCTCGGCCGGCGCATGGAGTACGCCGACATGCCGGCGATTCGCGCGATCGTGCGCGACGCGGCGAAGAACAACAACCGGATGTCGTCGTTCATTCTCGGCGTAGCCAACAGCGCCGCGTTCCGGATGGCCAAGGCGTCCGAACCGCAGCAACTGGCCACCGACGCCGGCGGCCCGCCGAAGTCGAATTCGAGCTCACGGTAGAGGAGACGCGAATGTTTATCTCGAACAAGCACCTGTCCCGCCGCACCGTGCTGCGCGGTATCGGCGCGACGGTGGCGCTGCCGTTCCTGGAAGCGATGATTCCGGCGCGCACCGCGTGCGCGCAGGGCCCCTCGGCTGGGGTGGCCGCCGGCCGCAAGCTGCGGTTCGTCGCGCTGGAAATGGTTCACGGATCGGCCGGCAGCACGCAGATCGGCATCCAGAAGCACCTGTGGGCGCCCGCCGCGGTCGGCAGCGAGTTCGACTTGTCGCCGGGCGTGCTGAGTCCGCTGGAGCCGTTCCGGAGCGCGCTGACGATCGTGAGCAACACCGACGTCCGCAACGCGGAAGCATTCACGGCGCCGGAGATCGGCGGCGATCACTTCCGGTCGAGCGCGGTCTTCCTCACGCAGTCGCATCCCAAGCAGACGCAGGGCTCGGATCTCCACGCGGGGATTTCGATCGATCAGATCTTCGCGGGCAAATACGGTCAGGAGACGCCGATTCCGTCGATGCAGCTGTGCATCGAGAACGTCGATCAATCGGGCGGCTGCTCGTACGGCTATTCGTGCGCCTACACCGACTCGATCAGCTGGGCGTCGCCGTCGCAGCCGCTGCCGATGATTCGCGATCCGCGCCTGGTGTTCGATCAGCTGTTCGGCGTCGGCGCGACGCCGGCGGAGCGGAAGGAGCGGCGGGCGGAAGATCGCAGCATCCTCGACTGGCTCGACACGTCGGTGAACCGGCTGAAGAAGGATCTGGGAGTCGCCGATCGCGCCCGGCTGGACGATTACCTCGAGGACGTTCGCGAAATCGAGCGCCGCATTCAAAAGGTCGAGGCCTACAACACCAGCGGCGAGCCGCGTGAGCTCCCGGGCGCGCCCATCGGCGTCCCCGACTCGTTCACCGACCACGTCAAGCTGATGTTCGATCTGCAGGCGCTCGCCTTCGCATCGGACCTGACGCGCGTCTTCGCGTTCAAGCTCGGACGCGATGCGTCCAACCGCGTCTATCCGGAGAGCGGGTTCAAGGGCGCGTTCCACTCCGCATCGCACCACCAGGAGAAGGAAGAGCGCATCCTCGATTTCGCGAAGATCAACAAGTATCACGTCAGCCTGGTGCCGTACTTCCTGGAGAAGCTGAAGAACACGCCCGACGGCGACGGATCCAACGTCCTCGACAACTCGGTGATCGTCTACGGATCGCCGATGGGCGACTCGAACGTGCACAATCACAAGCGGGTGCCGCTGTTCATCGCCGGCCACGCTGGCGGTGCGCTGAAAGGCAACATGCACGTGAGGGCCGCGGACGGAACGCCGATGGCGAATGCGATGTTGACGATTGCGCACAAGGTCGGTCTGGACATGCCGTCGTTCGGCGACTCGACGGGTGAGCTCGAGCTGAACAATGTGTCGGCGGTCGCGACTGAGAAGGCGTAGGGGCTGGAGATTCGAAGATGATGCGAACG
The DNA here is from genome assembly GCA_035315685.1 of Vicinamibacterales bacterium. Taxonomy (GTDB): domain Bacteria; phylum Acidobacteriota; class Vicinamibacteria; order Vicinamibacterales; family CAVVIG01; genus QHWK01. The sequence goes on from DATFXR010000709.1 coordinate 1,893, forward strand.
ATGCGATTCTCGTTCTTCGGCGCGCTCGTGCTGACGGCCATGGTGCACGCGGCTGCCAGTGCGCCGGTCGCCGACGCGGCGATGGAAGGCAACCGCGATGCGGTGAAGGCGCTGCTGAAGCAGGCGGCCGATGTCAACGCGGCACAGGGCGACGGCATGACCGCGCTGCACTGGGCGGCGATGAAGAACGACGTCGAGCTCGTGCAGACGCTCCTCTTCGCCGGCGCCAATGCCAAGGCGGCGACGCGCATCGGTGCGTACACGCCGCTGCTGCTGGCGGCGAAGAACGGGAACGCCGAAGTGATCGATCCGCTCGTGAAAGCGGGCGCCGACGTCGACGCGGCAACGTCGAACGGCACGACGTCGTTGATGTTCGCGTCCGCGTCGGGCAACGTCGCCGCCGTCAAGGCGTTGATCGAACACAGCGCCAACGTCAACGCGAAGGAATCGATCCGCGGGCTGACGCCGGCGATGTTCGCGGCAGCGTCGAATCGTGCCGCCGCCCTCGCGTTGCTGGCCGACAGCGGCGCCGACCTGCACGCGACATCGAAGGTGACCGATCTCGCCGCGCTGAGCCGCGATCCGGCGGCGCTCCGCGAGTTCACCCAGGGCAATCCGGCTCCGCCCGGCGTCGAGCCGCAGGGCGGGCGCAGCGGGCCGGCGGCTGGACGGGGCCGCGGACCGCAGACGCCCGGCGTCGATCGCAACTTCCAGCTGAACGAGCTGGTTGCCGCGCAGGGCGGAATGACGCCGCTGCTGCTGGCGGCGCGCGAGGGCCATCTCGATTCGGTGAAAGCGCTCTTGGACGCGGGCGCCGACGTCAACCAGGCGAGTGCGGGCGATCGGACGAGCCCGCTGCTGATCGCGACCATCAACGGCCAGTTCGACCTCGCGACGATCCTGCTCGAAAACGGCGCCGACCCGAATCTCGCCGCCGAGAACAACGGCACGCCGCTCTACGCCGCGATCAACTGCGAGTGGGCGCCGAAGGCGCTGTATCCCCAGCCGCGCGCGTACGTCAACCAGAAGACGACCTACCTCGAGGTGATGAAGGCGCTCCTCGACCAGGGCGCAGATCCGAACGTCCGGCTGAACAAGAAGGTGTGGTACTCGGGCTACAGCTTCGATCTGTCCGGCGTTGACGAGATCGGCGCAACGCCGTTCTGGCGTGCCGCCTACGCGAGCGACGTCGATGCGATGAAGCTGCTCGTGTCCTACGGTGCCGACCCGAACATCCGCACCAAGCGGTCCGCCGGCCGGCCGCGCGCCGGCGACATCGATCGCGAAATGAAGGATGTGTCCGGTCTGCCGCCGGTTCCAGTCGGCGGCCCGGCGGTCACGCCATTGCAGGCGGCGGCTGGCGTCGGGTACGGCGAAGGCTTTGCCGCCAACTCACATCGGTTCGCGCCAGGCGGCATGCTGGCCGCGGTGAAATATCTCATCGACGAGCTCGGCGCCGACGTGAACGCCTACGATCACGAAGGCAACACGGCGCTGCATCATGCTGCGGCGCGCGGCGACATCGAGATGATTCAATACCTGGTCTCCAAAGGCGCCGACGTAAAGGCGGTCACGCGAGAAGGGCGCACGACGGCGGACATGGCGAACGGCCCGGTGCAGCGCATTCAGCCGTTCCCCGAAGCGGTCGCTCTGCTCGAGAAGCTCGGCTCGAAGAACAATCACAAGTGCGTGTCGTGCTGATCGGGGACCGGGGACTGGGGAGCTGGGGTTAACTGATCGCTCGGCTGAAGCCTTCGCGCGACGCGATGATCAGCAGACCTTGAGAAGTCCGGCTAAAGCCGGACACTACTGCCCTAGCCCCCAGCTCCCAGCCCCCAGCCCCAGCTACAGTCCCCAGCTGCCAGTCCCCTCACGTCGCGCGCGTGATGCCGTCGCGACGCTCCTCTGTGCGCGAGTCGCCGAGCCGCGACTCCAGCAGCGCACGCAGGTCGGCGTGCATTCGATAGAACTGTTGACCGTCGCCGGCGCGTTGCTGGTGCGCCTGAGGCCTGCGTCCTTCTTCGACAATCAGCCGGACGACCGTGTCCAGCTCGTCTAGCTGCGCAGCGTCGACGCGGGCACGCAGTTCCTCGATCGTCGTGCAGCCGGCGACATCGACCTCGCGCGTCGAGAGAATCGGACCCGTGTCGATCCCGCGCGTCATCCAGTAGACGCTGCAGCCGACCGGCGATCGGGTCAGCGCGGCCCATTCGGCGACGTTCATCCCGCGGAATCGGGGCAGCAGGCCCATGTGCGCGCCGATCGTCCCCAGCCGGGGGAGCGCCAGCGCCGCCTCGCGCAGGATTCCGGCGCCGGCGTGAATGGCGAGCGCCGGCTTCACGCCGGCGATCGCGATCAGCGCCTTCTCAGCATTCACGGAGGGCGCAAGCGCGTACGCCCAGCCGAGGAGGCGACACCGTCTGATCGAATCGTCTGAGCGGCGCCGCATCGCGGCTGCGAGCCGGCGTGACCGCGAAGTGGTGCCGGTCTCGATGACGACCAGCGACGGCGTGAAGCCGCGACTCTGCCATCGCGCCGACAGTGCCGCGAACTTCGGTGAGATCCGCGTCGTGTAGACGACCGAACAATCGATCGGGTCGACCGCAGTCGCGGACGACGACTCGGCGATGGTGACGGCAGGCGCCGCGATCGGCACGGCCGGTCGGCTCACCGGCGCCGGATCGCGCAGCCAGGCAGCCTTCGCGCACAGTGCATCGACGAAGAACTTTGCCGCCCAGTTTGGAAAGGCGTAGGGAATGTAACCACCGCTGATCGGGAACGATCCAGGCACGCCACCACGCACACCGGCGAGGGCGGCGCCGGTGACCTGCGCGCGCTTGATCTCGTCGATCGCCTTGAAGGCGGCGTTCACCAGCCGCACGTCGTGGGTTCGCGCCGCGAGGTTCAGCCAGATCAGCGCGACTTGCGCGTTGCCGGTCAGGCACACGTAGTCGGCCTGACGCCGCCAGTTCCAGTCGAGCACGCCGGGCAGCGTTCGCGATCGCTCCAGCCGTTCCAGGAGGCGTTCGGCCGCCGTCTCGACCGCCTCGACGCCTTCGGCGACGTGAAGGCGTTCGGACATCCTGAGAACGCCGGCCAACGTATACGCAATCGTGTGGGTATGGGCACGCCGCGCCGCGTGATCGCTGCTCGAGAAGCCGCAGCAATCGATCCATCCGGTCTGTGGATCGCGGAGCCGGAGTACCCAGCGGAGATTTCTTTCGGCGCAGGCGAGCAGTTCTGGCATCTCGAGGTCACCGCCGATCTCGGCGAGCCAGCACGCCGCATGTGCACTGTAGGCGCAGGCGATGTGCTGGTAAAAATGCTGGCGCCACGCGCCGTCCGGATCTTGCACACCGCCGATCCATCGTGCCGCGCGAACGATCGCGTCGAGCACCCGGCGATCACCGGTCGTCCGGAACCAGGCATGGAGTCCGTGTGCGATTTGCGCGGAGTTGAACGGCGACGGCTCGGATCGGTTGTCCGCGAGCTCCAGCGCCGGAAAGGCGCCGGATGCCAGCTGGATTGAAAGCAGGAAATCGACACACCGCTCTGCGCGCGCGCGCCACGCCGCGTCTGCGAGGACGCTGGCGAGCGTCAGAAACGTCGGGATCAGATAACCAGTCGTCTCGGGATACGACGATGACCAGCCGCTGGTGAGTCGAAATCGGCCGGCGACACCGCCGTCTCCCGTTGCGTCCTGCGCGCGGGCGAGCCATGCAGCGGCGGCGCGGAGTGCATCGGTGTCAGAGGAGGGCATGGCACGCGCCCGCCGCAATTCGAGACGGTATGCGGCGACCGAAGGTCGCCACCATGCCGACTGGCGCAGGCCGCGGAGCCGACTGAGCGCGAGCATTCGTCGCGCAACCTACCACACCGCGCGTCCCGATACGGCAATCGTCCGTTGAACGCGTCCGACCATTTCGGTATGCTGCGCAACCGCATGTCGAGTGTGGCGCCCCAGGCGCCGTATGCACACGACCGACGCGTCCGTCCGTTGGTCGCGATCGGACTCCTCGGCGCCGTCGTCATCGTTGGATACGCGGCCGCTCCCCTCTATGGAGATGTGTTCACGGGCACCGGCCCGACGGTGCCTCTGGACACTGTCAGCGCGGTGTGTGAGTCGGGCGACGGGCGCTGCGCGGCGGCGATCACCAGGCTCAATCCCGGACGATTCCGGGTCGTGACCGCGGCGCCTGCGCGGTCGTTGACCATCGGCTTCGAAGATACGGCGGCGACCGGCGCGCGCGCGGTCATGATTCGCCTCGACGCCGGCGCGCGACTGCTCCTCGAGTCCGGGTCGAATACCTTCACGGCGGCCGCCGAGTCGCGCCGTACCGTCATCGCCGTTCCGGCGGGATCTCACTGGGATCGCCTGACAGTCGTTCCGGCGCAGGCCGACGCACGCATCATCGTCAGCGAGTTCGGCCTCCTTCAGGCGGCCGACGATGTGCGCGGACCAGCGGCGCAGCCGCTGAAACGCATTCCGCCGGCGCGCTTTTACTCCGTCTACGCGATGCTGGTGGTCCTCGCGGTCGCGGCATTCATCGTCATCGTGGCGGCGACAATGCCGGCGGTCGAACGGCGGTGGCTTGGTCCGGTCGCGATCGCGGCGTTCTGCTGGTCGGTCTGCATCCTCGAGCTCGGCACCACGTTCTCGCCGTACTGGAGCCGGGATCTCCGATCTGTATACGCGATCGAGCTCGAGTCGTCGGGTGCGACCGGCAATCTGACGGGCGGCCTCTACGTCGGCGCCCGCCTCGCTGACGGTCTCGGGATTACCGTTCCGCCCGGCATCGTGGAGTGGCACCGGATGCCGGGCTATGGCATCTTCTGCGCGATCGCCGCTCTCATCGGACGTAGCCGCGACGTGATCGACATCGCCGTCGTCGTGATCGGACTGCAGGCGTTGCTGTACAGCGTCGCCGTCGGTGTGCTCGTCGCGGCGGCCCAACCGGTCTTCGGCATCACCGTCGCGTGGCTGCTCGGCGTGCTGCTCGTGCTGATGCCGAAACAGATCGCGCAAACGCAGGCCGATTCGCTGGTCGTGCCGATCGCGATCCTGGGTCTCGCCGCGCTCCTTCACGTGTGCGCCGCCGATCGTGGAAACGGCTCCGCACCACTGACGCGGTCTCGGTTCGCGATGGCGGCGTTTGCCGGCTGGTTTGCGATCCGCAACGATGTGCTGCCGGGCTGGTTGGCGATCAGTGCGCTGCTCACCAGGCGACGCTGGCCGCTCGTCCTTCTGACCATTGGCGCCGCAGGGCTGATCGCGATCCCGTGGGCGTTGTACAAGCGGCACTACCGGCACGAGTTCGATCTGCTGCCCACCAACACCGGCGAGGTCCTGTTCCTGAGCCTGTGCGAGGTCCCCGGCGCGTTTCACTACCCATGCACCGACACCGGATACTTCGAGTGGGCGGCGCGGATCAGCCCCGGTGATCCGACGAGCGCGCGCACGAGCAATCGCGCCGTCAGAGAAGTGATCCGGCACTGGATGACGTACCCTGTTCATTTCGTCCTGATGGTGTGGTTCAAGTTCCGGCGCTTCGTTTTTGACTGGGCGTGGCCCGGTTTTCAGACGCCATTCAACGCGCCATTCATCCGGGCGCGTGAGCGCGGCGGCTTTCTGGTGCTGATCACCGCCGTCGCCCTGTCGATCGCCGTCGATCATCAACGCCGTCGATCGGTGCTCCTGGGGTGGCCGCTGCTGTTCGACCTGCCGATCTTCCTGATCGTCTTCGCGAGCGCCGGTCGATTTGCAGGTCCTGCGGGAGTGTCGGCCGTGGTCGCCGGCATACCGCTCCTTCTGGAGCGCGGCTTGTACGATCAGATTCGGCGGCATCGGTGGCGCGCCGCGCTGGTCGTCGGATGCAGTGTCGGGTTCGCGCTGGTCGCCGCGCCGGTCGAGCAGTTCATTGTCGCGCGCGACGCGCTCCACTACTGGACGCCGCTGCTCGATCCGCGGCAGTCGTCGCTGATGTTCGGCGTTCATCCATGAGGCAGGTTGCGTGAGCAGGATCCCTGTGTGTCTGGTGACCGGGTCGAGCGGCCTCGTCGGGTCGGCGATCGTCGAACGCTTCGGTGGCGAGGGCTGGGAGGTGCACGGCATCGACAACAACCAGCGCGAGGTGTTCTTCGGCGCCGGCGGCGATACCGGCTGGAACACCAGGCGGCTGCAGGAAACGGTGGCGCGCTTTCACGCGCATGACGCCGACATCCGCGATCGGTCGCGCGTGAGCGACGTGGTGCGCACGGCGCGGCCATCGGTAATCGTCCACGCGGCGGCGCAGCCATCGCACGACAAGGCGGCGGCGATTCCGTTCGACGACTTCACGACGAACGCGGTCGGCACGCTGCATCTCCTCGAGGCCGCCCGCGCCCACTGCGCCGACGCACCGTTCGTGTTCATGTCCTCGAACAAGGTGTACGGCGATCGTCCGAACACCATTCCCCTGGTCGAGACGCCCACGCGCTGGGAGTACGACGGGGCGGCGAGTGGAGGCGTCGGCGAGGAGTTCCCGGTCGATCAGTGTCTGCACTCGCTGTTCGGTGCGTCGAAGCTGGCTGCGGACGTGCTGGTGCAGGAGTACGGGCGCTATTACGGCCTGCCGACCTGCTGCATCAGGGCCGGATGCATCACCGGTCCGTACCACGCCGCCGTGGAGCTCCACGGCTTCCTGGCTTATCTGGTGAAGTGCAACGTCGAGCAGCGCGAATACCGCGTCTACGGCTACAAGGGGAAGCAGGTCCGCGACAACATTCACGCGCGGGATGTCGCCGCATTCGTGCGCGCGTTCTGCGAGCGGCCGCGCAGCGGCGAGGTGTACAACATCGGCGGCGGCAGGGCGAACTCCTGCTCGATTCTCGAGGCCTTCTCGCTGACTGAGTCGATCACCGGGCACCCGCAGCAGTTCACGTACGTCGATCGAGCGCGCCGCGGTGATCACATCTGCTACTACAGCAACCTCGAGAAGGCGCGATCGCACTACCCGGAATGGAGCGTCGAGGTTTCGCTGGAGGAAACTGTCCGCGAGATCGTCGAGACGTGGGTCGGCCGCTTGTCCGCCCGATGAACATCGTCATCACAGGCATCTGTGGTTTTGTCGGCAGCGAGCTGGCGACGGAGATGCGCTCCCGCTTTCCGGACGCGCGCGTCGCCGGCATCGACAATCTCAGCCGGCGAGGGAGCGAGCGCACCAGGCCGGTACTCGAGCGTGCGGGCATCCCGGTGCGGCACGGCGACATCCGCTGTGCGAGCGACGTCGACGCGCTGGGCGACGCCGACTGGGTCATCGACGCGGCTGCGAACCCGAGCGTGCTTGCCGGCGTGGACGGACGGAGCAGTGGCCGCCAGGTCGTCGAGCACAACCTGTTCGGCACGGTGAACCTCCTCGAGTACTGCGCGCGGCGCCGCGTCGGCTTCGTGCTGCTGTCCACGAGCCGCGTTTACAGTGTCGCCGCGCTCCAGGCGCTGCCGCTCGCCGTGTCATCCGACGCGTTCGTTCCGCGTGCCGATTCGTCGTGGCCGTCCGGTGCAGGGCCCGACGGCCTGCGCGAGGAGTTCTCGACTGCAAGCCCGGTGTCGCTCTACGGCGCAACCAAGCGCGCGTCGGAGATTGTTGCCCTCGAATATGGCGACGCGTACGGCTTTCCCGTTGTCGTCAATCGATGTGGTGTGCTCGCCGGCGCGGGGCAATTCGGGACGGCCGAGCAAGGCATCTTCTCCTACTGGGTCCGCGCCTGGGCGGCCGGACGACCGCTGAAGTATTCGGGGTTCGGCGGCGGCGGCTATCAAGTGCGGGACGCCCTGCATCCGCGTGATCTGGCCGACCTGATCGAGCGGCAGATCCGTGACGGCGCGGAGGCGGGCGGCGTCTGGAACATCGGCGGCGGCGCCGGGAACGCGATGTCCCTCGCACGACTCAGCGAATGGTGCCGCCATCGATTCGGGCAGCGCGACGTCGCTGTCGATTCGGCGACGCGGCGCTGGGACGTGCCATGGATCGTCATGGACGCCACGGCCGCGGCGACCCGTTTCGGGTGGCGCCGCACGCGATCGATTGCCGATATCCTCGGCGAGATCGCCGATCACCACGACCGGCATCCCGAATGGCTCGGCGTGTCGGGAATCCCGTAGCTCGGCGATGTCGGCGACGACCCGCCCGATCGATGGCCAACTTCACACGCTGACCGTCGTCATCCCCGCGCGCGACGAAGAGGGCTCGGTCGGCGAGACGGTGCGACATCTGCACCAAGCGCTTGCCGGGCGGTCGATCCCGCACGAAATCATCGTCGTGGACGATGGGAGTGTCGACGCGACGTCACTTGTGGTCCGCGATCTCGCGAACTCGATTCCTCAACTGCGGCTGATTCGCAACGACGGGCCGAACGGATTCGGCCGCGCCGTCGTCACCGGCATCGATGCGGCGTCCGGCGACGCGGTGGTCATCATGATGGCGGACGAGTCCGACGATTGTCGCGACGTCGTCGCCTACTGGGAGAAGCTCGGCGAAGGCTACGACGCGGTGTTCGGCAGCCGCTTCGTCGCGGGCGCTCAGGCAGTCGACTACCCGTTGCCGAAATATCTTCTCAACCGTGTCTTCAACTTCACGCTGCGCCTCATGTTCGGGTACGCGTACAACGACACGACCAACGCGTTCAAGGCCTATCGGCGGCGGACGCTCGACGGCCTGCGGCCGTTTCTGGCGCCCCACTTCAATCTGACGGTCGAACTCCCGTTGAAAGTGATCGTGCGCGGCTACTCGTGGACGGTGATTCCGATCTCGTGGCGGAACCGTCGCAGCGGTGTCGCCAAGCTGAAGATCAAGGAAATGGGCGCGCGCTACCTGTTCATCGTGTTGTACGTCTGGCTGGAGAAGTACTTCTCGCGTGGAGACTTCCGCAAACCCCCGAGCTCGAACGCGTAGCACCTGATCAGCGGCGCCCGGCTCGCCGAGCGCCGCTTCGCGGTTCCGGTCGACGCTGCTACACTCAATCGATCGTGCCGGCGATCACTCTCTTCGAGCGCGGCGGCCTCGCCGTCGTCGACTACCGCTGCGACGCGCGGCTGCACGAACGTCCGGTGGCCGAGCGGCACACGTCGTACTCGCTGGCGTACGTCCGTAACGGCAGTTTTGGCTATCGGATTCGCGGTGCCGAGTACGAGCTGGTTCCCGGCTCGATTCTCCTCGGCGGTCCTGGCGACGAGTACCGGTGTACCCACGATCACGTATGCGGCGATCGCTGCCTGTCGATTCAGCTTCAGGCCGGGCTGGTCGAGTCGATCGGCGGCAGAGATCGGTTCTGGCAGATCGGATCGCTGCCGCCTGTCGCGGAACTCGTTGTCGCCGGTGAACGGGTCGCGCAGGCGGCCGCTGAACGGAGGTCGGGAGCCGGCCACGTTTCAGCCGGGCTCTCGACGCCGTCGCTCGACGAGCAGGCGCTATTCTTTGCGGCGCGGTTCGTGAAGCTTGCCTCAGGCGCCAAGAGCCAGCCGTCCGCCGCGCCGACCCGTGATCGACGGCGGGCGGTCGAAGCGGCCGAGTGGCTCGACAGCCGCCTCCACAGGCCGGTTGATCTGCAGTCGGCGGCGGATGCGGCTGGCATGAGCGCGTTTCATTTCCTCCGCGTGTTCTCGTCCGTCGTCGGCGTGACGCCGCATCAGTACCTGCTGCGCGCGCGGCTGCGGCGCGCGGCGCGGTTGCTCGCCGGGACCGATCGGGCGATCACTGACGTTGCCTACGACGTCGGCTTTGGCGACCTCTCGAACTTCGTGCGGACCTTCCATCGCGCGGCGGGGATGTCGCCGCGCCGCTTCCGCCGTGTCGCCCATGCTGACCGCACTCCGCGCACGTAAGGAGTGGCAGTTCTTCTCGGTTCTGCCGAAGGCCGACTCCGCGCTGGCCGCGGCGTGGTGGGTGGTTCTGATCCTTCGCGGTGTGCTCCCGGCATTGTTCGCCGTTGCGATGGGATCGCTCGTCGGCGCGGTGCAGCGCGGTGCGCCACTCGGTCAGCCCCTGGCGCTGGTCGGCGCATTCTTCGTCCTGCTGCAGGTCCTCACTCCGATTCACAACGCGATCAGCCTGAACCTTGGCGAGCGCACCTCTGCATGGCTGTACGACCGGCTGACCGAGGCCTGCGTGCGGCCACCGGGCATGGGCCACCTCGAGGACCCGCGGCTGATGAGCGACCTCACGCTCGCGCGCGACTTCGATCTCGGGATGATGGGGCCGCCGATCTCGATTTCGATGGACTTCATCGCCGGTGGAATGGTCGAGATGGTCGGCGGCATCACCTGCGCGGCGCTGCTGTTCGCGTTCGCGTGGTGGGCGCCGCTGGTGCTCGGCGGCGCATGGATCGCCACGCATTGGCTGCTGCGCGAGAGCGCGGTCTGGCGGGATCGCAACACCGAACAGGTACGCGCCGCTCAGCGCGACGCCGACTACGCGTTCAATCTCGCCGTCGACGCGCCGTCCGCGAAGGAACTGCGGCTGTTCGGCCTTGCGCACTGGACCCTCGATCGTTTCGTGCAGCGGCGGACCACGCTGCATCGGCTGCAGTACGAGGCGACGCGTCTGCGCGAGAGGCCGATGGCGGTGAGCCTTCTGCTGGTCGTCGCCGCGAACATCGTCGTCTTCTGGGCGCTCGCGGCAGCAGCCTCGGCCGGCACCATATCACTCGGCGAAGTCGTGGCGTTCGCGCAGGCGGCGGCGGGCGCGTCGATGATTGCGTTCGGCGGCCTGAGCTGGGCGATCGACTCCGCTGCGCCGCCGGTTGCAGCGGTGCTGCGGCTCGAGGCGGCGATGCGGCCCGCCGGTACGCTCACCTCCGGCAACCGGACGCCCCGACAGGACGCGCACGAGATCCGGTTTCGCGACGTGATGTTCGCGTATCCGAATGGTTCGAACGTGCTCGAGCATTTCGATCTGACGATTCCGGCCGGCTCGTCGCTGGCGATTGTCGGACAGAACGGCGCGGGGAAAACCACGCTCGCCAAACTGTTGTGTCGACTCTACGATCCGCAGGCGGGCGCGATCGAGATCGACGGCACCGATCTCCGGGACCTGTCGATCGCGGAGTGGCGCACGCGCGTCGCCGCGGTGTTCCAGGACTTCGTCCGCTTCGAGCTGCCGCTCCGTGACAACATCGCGCCGTCCGGCGCGCCAGACGAGGACATCCGCGGGGCGCTCGAATCGGCCGGCGCGGCGAACCTCGCCGGCCTCGACACGATTCTGTCGAGGGCCTACGAGGGGGGCACCGATCTCTCCGGCGGCCAGTGGCAGCGCGTCGCGCTCGCGCGTGCGATGTGCGCCGTGCGGACGGGCGCGCGCGTCGTACTCCTCGACGAGCCCACCGCGCAGCTCGACGTCCGTGGTGAGGCCGAGATCTTCGATCGACTTCTCGCCGCCACCCGGCACTGCACGACGATTCTGATCTCGCATCGCTTCTCGACCGTCCGGCACGCCGATCGCATCTGCGTGCTCGAGCACGGCCGCGTGGTCGAGCTCGGGTCGCACGACGAGCTGATGACGCTCGGCGGCCGCTACAAGACGATGTTCGACCTGCAGGCGCAGCGATTCACTGCCGAGGACGAGGAGGGGACGACCTATGACGTCCTCGCCTGACATCGGCCCGCTGCCGCCGGCGCTGTCGTCGATGTGGCGGCTCTGCAAGCTCGGCTACCGTCACGAGCCGCGTCTGATGCTCGTCGCGTTCGTCCTGTCGCAGCTCTCGGCGCTGCCCGACGCGCTGCTCGCGCTGTGGCTCGCGCTCCTCGGCAAGGGCCTGCTCGATCACCGCACGGTGCTCGTCCAGGTCGCGGCGGTCGGACTCGCGCTTTCCGCCACCGCGACCTGGTTTCTGCGGATCGTCAGCACGCGCGTGCAGCGCCGCTTCCGCGACAGGGTGACGATCGCGCTCGAAGCGCATGTCGCCCGGCTCCAGGCGTCGGTGGCGACGATCGCGCATCACGAGCGACCCGAGTACCTCGATCGCCTGGCCATGCTCCGCGATCAGGTGTTCGTGCTCGATCACATGTACATGTCGGTGTTCGCCACCTGCGGGTGGATCCTGCGCCTCGGCGTCACCATCGCGCTGCTGGGGTCGATCCATCCGGCGCTGACGCTGCTCGCAGCGTTCGCAGTGCCGACGGTGCTGACGTCGACATGGCGCCCCGCCGTCGAGCGGACGGCCCAGGAGCGCAGCGCCCCGTCAAATCGGCTGGCGCGTCACCTCTTCACGCTGGCGACCACCGCCGCCGCAGGAAAAGAAGTGCGCGTCACCGGCATCGGCAATCGGCTCGTCGCCGATCGCCGCGCGGCGTGGCGGCGAGGTCACCTGCCGATCGCCGCGGTCCGCTGGTCGTCGGCGTGGTGGCACGCGCTGGCCTGGGCCGTGTTCGGTGGCGCGTTCGTGGCCGCCGTCGTGTTCGTCGCCGCCGTGCTTCGCGCGCCCGCGGCCTCCGTCCTGCTGGTGCTCGCCGCCGGTTCGCGGCTCTCGGCGTACGTGGCCGCGACGGTCACCGAGGTGGGATTCCTGCGCGGTTTCTGGATGGACGGCTCGCGGCGTCTCGCGTGGCTCGAGGACTATGCGGCGGCGTCGGCGGCCGCGGCGGACCGCGCCGCGCCGGACGTCATCCGGAAGGCCATTCGACTCGATCGCGTATCGTTCGCGTACCCCGGCACATCGCGGCGCGTGCTCGACGACGTCTCGCTCACGCTGCCGGCGGGATCGGTCGTCGCCATTGTCGGCGAAAACGGCGCGGGCAAGACGACGCTCGTCAAGCTGCTGTCGAAGATGTACGAGCCGTCGTCAGGCGCGATCTTCGTCGACGATGTGCCGCTCGCACGGGTCGCCGCGGACGCCTGGCGCGCGCGGCTTGCCGGCGCCTTCCAGGATTTCTTCCGCTTCGAGTTCGTCGCCCGCCAGACGGTGGGGCTGGGCGACGTGCGGCGCATCGACGATCAGCCAGCCGTCGTGGCTGCGGTCGGCCGTGCCGGCGCCGACGATTTAGTGGCGCGGTTGAGGGCGGGCCTCGACACGCAACTCGGACCGTCGTGGCCCGGCGGCGTCGACGTCTCGTTCGGCCAGTGGCAGAAGCTCGCACTGGCGCGCGGGTTCATGCGCGAGACGCCGCTGCTGCTCGTGCTCGACGAACCGACGGCTGCGCTCGACGCCGAGACGGAGCACGCTCTATTCGAACGCTACGCGGCGGCCGCGCGCGATGGCGGCGACGGCAGCGGACGGATTACGATTCTCGTCTCGCACCGCTTTTCGACCGTCCGCATGGCTGATCTGATCGTCGTCCTCGATGGCGCCCGGCTGGTCGAAGTCGGCACCCACGAACAATTGATTGCAGCCGCGGGCCAGTACGCGCAGTTGTACGGCATCCAGGCGGCCGCGTACCGCTGATAGAATCAGCGCACTTCGCACTTCGCTCAACCCCCGGTCCGGAGACGATCCGACATGGCTCTGAGCCCGAATCTGCAGGCGCGCGTGACGAACATCTTGAAGCAGCCCGCCAGCGAGTGGCCGGTGATTGCGGCGGAACCGGCCGACGTCGCGTCGCTGCTCCAGGGTTACGCGGCGCCGCTCGCGGCGATTCCGGCGATCTGCCGGTGGATCGGATTCAGCGTGATCGGGATGTCGGTGCCGTTTGTCGGCACCTTCCGCGTCGGCATCGTCCGCGGACTGGCGAATGCCATCGTCTATTTCGTGTTCGCCCTGGCTGGCGCCTACATCGCGGCGCTGGTGATCGAGAAGCTGGCGCCGACATTCAAGTCGAGCGGCGGCACGATTCAAGCGCTGAAGCTGGTCGTCTATGCGTCGACGCCGGTATGGGTGGCCGGCGTCCTCAACCTGATTCCGGCGTTGTCGCCGCTGATCATCATCGCGGCGCTGTACGCGGTGTACGTGTTCTATCTCGGTCTGCCGCACCTGATGCATACGCCGAGCGACCAGGTGATTCCCTACATGGTCGTCTCCGCGCTCGTCATGGTCGTCGTCACGGTGTGTCTGGGCATCGTCACCGGCATCGTCGCGGGCGTCGGCACCGGATACACCTTCTGAACCCGTCGCAGCCGCAAGGATAGCAACCGCAAGGAAAGCAACCGCAGAGAACGCAGAGGCCGCGGAGATCGCTTTTGAAGAAGAAATTCTGCGATCTCTGCGCGCTCTGCGGTTGCTTTCCGGTTGTGGCCGAAGCTCAGGTCGTTTCGCCCCACGTCCGGGCGTGCGCGGCCTGCCGCGTGTACAACGACGGCTTGAAGAACTTCTGGTAGTACTCGATCTCGAGGTGCGAGACCTGGAGCCAGATGCCAGGCACGTAGAACGCGTCGACGAACGCGGGAAAGCGGTCGTACTTCTCGATCTGGTAGGTGCAGACCTCTTTGCAATATTCGATCGCCTTCGGCGAGAACGGCACCTGGTTGCGGAGATAGTCGTCGGCGTCTGCGCGGTTCTTGAACGGCAGCGCGAAGGTGTCGTGGTCGCCGTACATCCCCTGCGGGCCGTACTTCTCCTGGATGAAGATGTCGACCGCGTCGTTCATCGACGCGACGTACGGCGGACACAAACCCTCGAGCACGCCGTCGATGCCGACCGGGTTCGGCTGCGTCGACGGCAGCGGCGGCCAGTTGAGGCCCCACTCGCGATCCGGAGTGGTGAAGCGGAATCCGAGGCCGTGCCACCCCTTCGAGGGGTCGTTGTGCAGAATCCACGGCGCGAACACCGATGAGTGAATCCATCCGCCGAGGCCCATCGCGTGCGCGACGAGCATCAGGTTCTGGAGCAGGAAGAACGACTCATAGTCGGTGCGGATGGCGCGCTGCATGCCGAGCGGCGCGCTGATGTCCTTGTTGCAGAAGCCGTTCTGCACCCAT
>DATFXR010000710.1:0-2455 GCA_035315685.1 Vicinamibacterales bacterium
TCGGACGTCCCGCCGCTTCGCGGAACGGAATGCCGGTGATCGCCTCGGCGCCGCGGTTGAACGTCACGATGCGATGCGAAGGATCGGTCGTGGCCAGCCCGCTCGACAGGCTGTCGATCACGTGCTGGTTCAGCGCCTGCAGGTCGGCGATCTCGCTGGATGCCTCTTCGAGTTTGACGCCGGCCGAGCGCAGGCTGTTGGCGAGCGAGCCGCTCAACAGCGCAACCGCAAAGAAACCGAAGATATTCAACGCCGTGGTGTAGCGCGCCACCGACGCCGGCGGCAGCACGACCGACGCCGAGATGAGCCAGGGATCGGTCCGCAGGCCTGACGCCGCGAGATACTGCGCCAGCACGAGCCCGCCGTACAGCACCGAGCTCAACGTCGCCACCATCAGGCCGCCGCGGCGGAACTGGATCGTGCTCGCGGCGATCACCGGCAGCACGTACAGCGACGTGAAGTAGCTGGTGATGCCGCCGGTGAAGTAGATGAATGCCGACACGATCAGCGCGTCGGTGCCGAACTGGAGATCGACCAGCCACCGGTAGCGATCGACGTAGCGGAGCGTCAGCGCGTAGACGATCGTCAGCGCGTAGGTGAGGCCGATCAGCGAGAAGTACGGGTTCACGGCGAACGAGCCGGGCGCCGTGATCTGCATGAAGATCGCCGATCCGAGCAGGAGCGTGCTGATGATGAAGCGCACAATCATCAGCCGCGACACCTGTTGCCGCAGGCTCGGCTCGACCGCCTGCGGGTCGCCTGGCTGCGGGCCCCTCAAGGACGCAAGCGTGCCGTGCCCGTGTCGCATCCACGTCCCTAGGTCAGCTTCGCAATGAGATCGAAGATCGGCAGATACATCGCGATGACGATGCCGCCGACGACGACACCGAGGATCGCGATCATAATCGGTTCGAGCAGCGTCAGCAGCCCGGCGACCGCCGTGTCGACCTCTTCTTCGTAGAAGTCGGCGATTTTGCCGAGCATGGTGTCGAGTGCGCCGGTCGCCTCGCCGACGCCGATCATCTGGGTCACCATCGGCGGGAACACGTTGGTCTCCTTCAGCGGCACCGCGATCGTTTCGCCGCGTTCGATGCTCTTGCGCGTCGTCATGATCGCGTCTTCGACGATGGCGTTGCCCGACGTCCTGGCGGTGATGTCCAGACCGTCGAGAATCGGCACACCGGAGCTGATCAGGGTCGACAGCGTGCGGCAGAATCGCGCGACGGCGATCTTGCGGAGGATGTTGCCGAGCACGGGCGCCTTGAGCGACGTCGCGTCGACGACGCGGCGGCCGTTCTCGGTGGCGTAGTACCGTTTGAACGTGTAGGCGGCGACACCGCCGGCGATGAAGATGAACGGGAAATAGCGGACGAGATTGTCGCTGAGGGCGATGACGACGCGGGTCGGCAGCGGCAGATCCGCGCCGAGGCCCGAGAACAGCGACGCGAACGTCGGAATGACCTTCCAGAGAATGACCCCGACGACGCCGCCGGCGATGACGATGACGGCGACCGGATAGATCATCGCCGACTTCACCTGACCGGCCAGCTTGACGGCCTTTTCGATGTAGGTCGCCAGCCGCTTCAGAATGGTATCGAGAATGCCGCCCGCCTCGCCGGCGGCGATCATGTTGGTGAACAGCGGATCGAACGTCTTCGGATGCTTGCGCATCGCGTCGGCGAGCGACGCGCCCGATTCGACGTCGCTGCGCGTCTGCAGGATCACCGCGGCGAAGTTCTTGTCCTCTTCCTGGTTGCCGAGGATGTCGAGGCACTGCACCAGCGGCAGGCCGGCGTCGATCATCACCGAGAACTGCCGCGTGAAGACGGCCAGGTTCTTCGCCGCGACCTTCTTGCCGGTCGTCCCCTTCTTGCCTTTGGCGTCGGCCTTCGCGTCGGCCTTTGCCGCCGCCGGCGTGATGCGGGTGACGTTGATCTGCTCACGGCGGAGCGCGGACACCGCCGCATCCATCGTGTCGGCGATCCGCTCGCCGGTCACCGTCTGTCCCGCGCGCGTCCGTCCTGAATACGCAAACGTCGGCATAGCTGCTTTCCCGAGGTTCTAGCGTTCAAACGTTCTAGAGTTCTCGGTTCCTGGTTCCTGGTTCCGGTTCACGAATTCCACATTCCAAATTCCACATTCTTGATTGCTGATTACCCGCGAGCCGGAGCGGGGCGCGGCAGCGCGCCCGGGCGGTTCAGGCCGGCGCCGGCGACGACGCCCACGCCGCGGTTGATCATGTCCAGCAGCTCGTCCCGGTTCGACGATGCGCCGAGCGCGACCTCCTGCGAGATTTTCCGCTGCATGTAGAGGCTCGCCAGCGACTGGTTCGCCGTCTGCATCCCGAGCTTCTCCTGGCCGGCCTGCATCGCGCCGTAGATCTGGTGAATCTTGTCGTCGCGGATCAGGTTGCGAATCGCCGGCGTCGGCACCATGATCTCGAGCGAGCAGACCC
>DATFXR010000711.1:0-3191 GCA_035315685.1 Vicinamibacterales bacterium
CGCTGGGCGAGCAGGAACCACAGCTTGTTCTGCTTGATCGGTCCGCCGAACACGGCATTCACGTCGTAGGTGTAATCGAGCGCGTTGCCTGCACTGATGTACGGACGCAGCTCGTCGGTGATGTTGTCGTTCTGCAGCGATCCGGTGCCGCCGAACACGCGCACGATGCCCGAAAATTGATTGCCGCCTTCGCGCGGAATCGAATCCATGCGCACGCCGCCAATCGCGACTTCGGCCGACTGCGATCCGGCGTCGTAGACCAGTTCCTGCTGCGCCAGCTCGTTGACGCTGACGCCGTTGCCCTGCTGGCCGTTCTGCGTCAGGTTCTGGCCGATGTTCATCCCGTCGAAGTAGATGTGCTGATCCTCGCGCACCGATCCATGAATCGACATGTTGCTGGTGAAGCCCTGGCTGTAGAAGGCGACACCCGGGACGAGGCTTGCTCCGCCCTGCATCGTGCGCGCGGCCGGCAGCACGTCGAGCGCTTCGCGGTTGATCACCGACTGGTTCTGCGTGCTCTGCAGATCGACAACCGGCGATCCGGCGGTCACCGTCACCGTCTCTTCGACCTGGCCGACGGCGAGCGTGCCGTTCACCGTCGCCGCGAACGCGCCCTCGAGTACGATGCCCTCGCGCTTGTAACTCTTGAATCCCGGCAGCGAGAACGACACCGTGTAGATGCCGGGCCGGAGGTCGATGATCGCGTAGCGGCCCGATCCATCGGAGATGCCCGCGCGGACACGCTCGATGAGGGCGGGGCTCGACGCTTCGACCGTGACGCCCGGAAGCACGGCGCCCGACGAATCCTGGACGACGCCGACGATGCTGGCGCGCTCCTGCGCAGCGGCGGGAGCAGAGAGAAGCAATACCTCGGCAGAGATGATCACGACGATGCCCGGAAACACTCGACGCATGTCACCTCCTTCGCCGTCATGGCTGATGGCTGATGGCTGATGGCATGGCTGGTCGTCGATTTCCCATTCGCCCTTGTCCATTGCCACAAGACATCAGCCATAAGCCATGGCGGCGCGCAGCGCGATACTCGGGCTGCGCGGCAGCGAGTGTCAACGGTAAAATGTTGACTTTCCAGTGCACTACGGCGAGGATGTTCGCCTGCTTGGAGGAGAGTCAGCCGTGCACAAGACGTTCAGTGGCGTTCTGATTGCGATCGCTGCGGCGGCCGGAGGCGCGCTCGTCGCCACGTGGGCCGCGCCGTTGGCCGGACAGACGCCGGCCGCCTATCGCGCCCCGCGCACCGCCGACGGAAAGCCCGATCTGAACGGGATTTGGCAGGCGATGAACGAGGCCAACTACGACCTCGAGATGCACATGGCGCGCCCCGCCATGGCGCTGCGCACGGGACCGTACGGCCCGCTGCCGGCGGCGCCGGTGCTGGCGCTCGGCGCGGTCGGTTCCGTCCCGCCGGGCATGGGCGTCGTCGAAGGCGGCACGATTCCCTACAAGCCGGAAGCGCTCGCGAAAAAGAAGGAAAACCAGGACAAGTGGCTCGAGCGGGATCCCGAGATCAAGTGCTATCTGCCCGGCGTGCCGCGGGCGAACTACATGCCCCAGCCGTTCCAGATTCTCCAGAGTCAGAGTGCGATGTTCTTCGCGTACCAGTACGCCGGCGCCGTGCGGAACGTCTATTTGAAGGATCCGGGGCCGGCGCCCGTCGATTCGTGGATGGGCCAGTCGGTCGGCCGCTGGGAAGGCGAGTCGTTCGTCATCGAGGCGAGCGGCTTCAACGACAGCACGTGGTTCGACCGCTCGGGCAACTTCCACAGTGATCAGTTGAAGGTCGTCGAGCGGTACACCCGCACCGCGCCCGACGTGATCAGCTACGAAGCGACGATGACCGATCCCGAGACGTTCACGCGGCCGTGGAAGATCAGCATGCCGCTGTTCCGACGGCTCGAGAAGAACGCGCAGCTGATGGACTTCAAATGCGTGGAGTTCGTCGAAGAGCTGCTCTACGGTGCGTACCGAAAGAAGCCGTTGTCAAAGGAGTAGTGTTGACGCTGACGCGAGAAACCCCAGTGAAGATCACACACCAGTTGATAACGTCGGGAATCGCCGCGGCAATTGCCACCATCTCGCTCGCCCCGCTGGCAGGTCAGTCGAAGAGCGCAATCCCGCGCCTGAAGGACGGCCACCCGAATCTACAGGGGACCTACGATCTCGCGACGCTGACGCCGGTCGAACGGCAGGCGAACTCGCCGCTCGTCCTCACGGATGAAGAAGCGAAGAAGGGCGAGCAGGCCGCGGCGGCGCGGAAGGCATACGGCGATACGCCGCTGAAGGCGGACCGCGCGGCGCCGCCGGTCGGCGGAGACGGATCCCCGGGACCTGCGGGCAACGTCGGCGGGTACAACACGTTTTGGATCGACGCGGGATCGCTCTACAGCGTCGTCGATGGGCGGAAACGCGCGTCGATCCTGATCGATCCGCCGGACGGCCGTGTGCCGCAGATGACACCCGAGGCGCGCCAGCGCTTCGCCCGCAACGTCAACCGGCCGACCTCCGACCAGACGGCGCGCGAAGACGATCCGGGCTTCGAAGGCAACGGCGCCTACGACGATCCCGAGCGGCGCCCGCTCGGTGAGCGCTGCCTGATAGGATTCGGGTCGACGTCAGGTCCACCCGTGCTGCCGAACTACTTCTACAACAACCTGCATCAGATCGTGCAGACGCCGGACTCGGTGGTGATCCTCACCGAAATGGTGCACGACGCGCGCATCGTCCGGATGAACGCCGAGCACCTGCCGCCGACGGTCCGCAAATGGATGGGCGATTCCGTGGGGCGGTGGGAAGGCGATACGCTCGTGGTGGACACGACGAATTTCACCGACAAGACGCGGTTCCGCGGCTCGACGCAGAAACTCCACATCGTGGAGCGGTTCACGCGCGTGGACGCGAAAAACCTGCTGTATCGGTTTACGGTCGAGGATCCCGATACCTGGACCCAGCCGTGGACGGGTGAGTACGCGTGGCCGGCGACCGATGAGTTACTCTATGAGTACGCTTGCCACGAGGGCAACTACGCGCTCGGTAACATCCTGCGCGGGGCGCGCCTGAAGGAAGCGGACGAAGCGAAGAAGAAAACGGGTGGCTACTGAGGTGCACGCGATGAGAAAAATCGTCCCAGCGGCAATCGGTCTTCTCCTGGCGGGTGTGCCGGTACTCGCCCACCA
>DATFXR010000712.1:0-3408 GCA_035315685.1 Vicinamibacterales bacterium
CTGCTCACGCAGAGCCTGGCGGCAACGCTGCACGCGATGGATCCCGACCTGACGCTGACGTTCAGGCCGATCGCCGATCAGGTGAACGAGTCGCTGGCGCAGGATCGCCTGGTCGCGATCCTGGCCGGATTCTTCGGTGCGCTCGCGCTTCTCCTGGCGGCGCTTGGGCTCTACGGTGTAACGGCCCATGCGGTCGCGCAGCGGCGCGGTGAGATCGGAATCCGGATGGCGCTCGGCGCGACGCCGGTCGGCATCGTGCGGATTGTTCTGGGACGCGTCACGCTGCTCGTGGCCGGCGGCATCGGCGTGGGAACCGTTGCCAGCGTGGGGGCGTCCAAGCTGACGGCGTCGCTGCTGTACGGCGTCGGTCCCCGGGATCCGGCAACGCTGACCGGTGCCTGCGTTGTGCTCGCGATGGTGGCCGCAATCGCGGGCGGCGTGCCGGCGTATCGGGCGTCACGGATCGATCCGGCAGCGGTGCTGCGCGATCAGTAGTACGGCTCTCGCGCGTGGGAGCCGAGCCGCCCGCCCCTGCGGTTGCCCACGAAGGCACGAAGGCACGAAGATCTTCTTGTACAAGACTCGCCTTCTACCATCGCAGAGTTCCTGACAGGAGATCTCGATGAGCTCTCGCCTCATGCTCGCGCTCGTCACCGTCGGGCTGCAGCTGACGCTCGTGGCTGCAGCCGGCGTTGCGAGCCAGCCGGCTCAGACAGGCCTGCAGCCGACAGCCGCGCGAACAATCGCGCCGGATTTCGCGCTTCCGGACGCGCGTGGCGATCGCGTTGCGCTGTCGCGATACAAAGGGCGTGTGGTCCTGCTCGATTTCTGGGCGACGTGGTGTACCGGGTGCAAGGTCGAGATCCCGTGGTACATCGAGTTCCAGAAGGTGTACGCGTCACAGGGGCTGACCTCGATCGGCGCCGCGATGGACGACGAGGGATGGGCGAAGGTGAAGCCGTACCTCGCCGAGCATCCGATCCCCTATTCGATCGTGATCGGCAACCCGGATCTCGTGCAGCCCTACGACATCAAGAATCTGCCGGTGACCCTCCTGATCGATCGCCGCGGCCGCATTGCCGATGCGCACGCCGGTGTCGTCGACAAAGAGAAATGGGAGCAGGAGATCCGTCAGCTCCTGCGCGAGCGGTGACGACAAGGCTGCGCGCTGCCACGAAGACACGAAGACACGAAGATTTGCTTGTACAAAATTGTTCTTCGTGCCTTCGTGCCTTCGTGGCGTCCCATGGCGGGACGTCATACGCTCAGCGTCGGTGTGCCGGCCAGGAACGCCAGCGCCGTCTCGACGAAGCGCGGCGCCATCGCGCCGAAGATCGGGCCGTGACCGCCGTTCGGGACGATCCACAACGCCGCGGTCGGGATGTTCCGATAGATCTCGATCGCCAGCTCCACCGGATAAAGCGGGTCGCGATCGCCGTGCACGACGAGCGTCCGTGCCCGGATCGTCGCGAGCAGCGGCGGCGTGAACGTCATGTCGTCGTAGCTCGTCGCGAATCCGCGCGTCATCTCCCACAGCGCGCGAATCTGATCGTCACCGTGCACGTGACGCCGCCTGAGCGCCGCCCACTCATCTTCGGATAGCTTGTCGGCGTCGAACGTCGCCGCGATCGCGCGCATCTGGGCAGGAAGGTACGGCGTCGCGCTGACCAGGACCATCGACGAGACACGATCGACGTGCTGGGTCGCGACGTGCAGGAGGGTCTTCGCGCCCATGCTCATGCCGATCGCCTTCACGCGATCGACGTGCAGGGCATCGAGCAGTGAGACGACATCGCGCGCGCACTGGCGGAACGTGAACTGTCGCGACGGGTTCGTCGAGCGCCCGTGGCCTCGTAGATCAGGGATGACGACCCGATAGCCCGGCGGATCGGCCGGGAAGACATGCGCCCAATCCGCGCCGATGCCGGAGCCACCGTGGAGCAGCAGCAGCGGCTGATCCTCGCCGCGCGCCTCGTAGTACATCGAGAAGCCGTTGACGTCGATCGTCGGCATGCGCGGAGGCTACAGCGACCGGTCGGGTTGATCCAACCGCGTGCTACGATGGAAGACGCATCCCAGTCATGGCTGATCCGTTCCGTCCAGCCTTCGAAGGATTGAAGCAAGTGGCCGACGGCCTGATCGTTGCGAACGAAGGCATCAAGAAGCTCGCGGATGCGGTTCTGTCGGCGCGCGACGAGCACGAGGATCTCCGGGAGACGGTCGCTCGCCTCGAGGGACTGGTGATCGCCCAGACCGCGGATATTCGCGCCCAGGCCGAGCAGATTCGCGCCCAGGCCGAGCAGATTCGCGCGTTGCGCGAGCGGCTCAACGGCCCTGCCCGCTGACCTCCGGCAGCGACTGAACCCGTTTTCCGCTCAATCAATTCCTCGAGCACCGCATCCGTCGTCGCGTCGGGACCGTGGTATCGTGACGCCGCTCCCGCAGTGCCAACGATCACGATCGCGTCGAACTCGACGGAAGAGCTGCGGCGCGGCTACCGGCGAGATAGTCGCAAGTCGCCAGTCGTCAGTCGCAAGTCAGTCGTCGGTCGCCCGACTTGTGACTGACAACGCTGCTGACTTCCGACGTGCGACTGACTTGCGACGTCCGACTTGCGACTGACGACTGCGCTATTCGTATCTGAGCGCACGCATCGGATCGACCTGGGCAGCCCGATGCGCGGGGATGAAGCCGGCGGCGAGTGCGACCGCGGCGAGGGCGACGGCGGCTGACGCGAGCACCAGCGGATCCCATCCCTTCATCTGGAACAGCAGCGACTGCGCGAGCTGGCCGAGGCCGATTGCCGCAGCGAGCCCGACGCAGCCGCCGACCACCGTCATCAGTCCGACCTGCCGCAGCACCATGCCGCGCACGCGCCCGGGCGCCGCGCCGAGCGCCATCCGCAGGCCGATCTCCCGCGTCCGCTGCGACACGGTGTAGGCGAGCACGCCGTACAGTCCGACCGCCGCCAGCAGCGTCGCCAGCGACGCAAACGCCGTCGACAACACGCTGATGAACCGATCGAGGAAGACGTTCTCCCGCACCTGGTCAGGCAGCGTCCGCAGCCGCTCGACCGGCAGGTTGGGGTCGAGCCGGGCGATCGCCTTGGGGATGTTCGACATGAACGGCTTCGGATCGGTGGCGGTTCGCACGTAGACGTTGATGAATCCCAGGCGCTCGTCCTGACGGTACGGCAGGAAGAACTGCGGCGGAATCTCCGGCTTGACGTTGCTGTACTTCGCGTTCTTGACGAAACCGACGATCTCGATGTTCAGCTTCGGCGCCGTGCCGGCGCCGCGATCGTTGCTCATGTGCTTGCCCACGACGTCGCGCCCGAGATTGAATTTCTTCGCGAACGCTTCGTTGACGATCGCCACCTTCGGCGCGCCGAACCCGTCGGCGCGCGTG
>DATFXR010000713.1:0-4456 GCA_035315685.1 Vicinamibacterales bacterium
CTCGAAGGTCACGCCGTTCGGTGTCGGAATCGGCGTCGGCAGCGGCTTCAGGAACGCCGTGCCGCTGCCGTCGATCTCCCACCGCAGCAGCATCGAGTTGTCTTCGTGTGTGGTGTTGTGGCAGTGCTCCATGAACATGCCGCCCCAGTCGCGGAACTGCAGCGAGACGGTGACGCTGCCGCCCGGATGCAGCCGATAGACGTCCTTGCGGCCGCTCTCCCACGCGGGAACGTTGGCGGCGCTGCCATTGCGCGCGAGGATCTGTCCTTCCTCGAAATGGATGTGAATCGGATGGTCCCAGCCGCCGCCGTCGTTGACGAGCGTCCACACTTCGCGCGTCCCGAACTGAGGCGCCGCGGAAATCCGTCCGTAGTCGGCGTTGAGCTTCCCACCGCCGTTCGTGCCGATGCCCCATGGGCCGCCGAAGGAAGGAGAGGCGACGCGACTCTGCGACGCGCCGCGGCCGAACACGAACTGCCGCTCGCGGGCGACCGGAATCGCCGACAGGTCGGGATTCGGGATCAGCGTGTCGGGGATCTGGCTCACGTCGGGTGACGCCGGGTTGCGCACGACGACGAACTGCAGGAAGCGGCCGACGCACGGGTCTGGCGATGCGCCGGACAGTGCCGCCGCGACACTGAGGTCCTGCTTCGGCGCGCGTCCGTCCTCGTGCTCACACAGGTTCACCAGGTGGAGCCTGTCGCCGATCGAATACGTCGAGAAGTCGATCACGATGTCGTAGCGCTCCGCAATGCCTTGCTCGTCCAGCGCGGTCAGCGTGACCGGGTGCGGCAGCAGGTTGCCGTCGTTGGCGATCTGCACCATCGGCTGCGCCTCACCCGAGGCATTCACCAGCGCCAGCTTGAAGAACCGGGCCACGCTCGCATTGAGAATGCGGAAGCGGTACTTGCGCCGCTCGACGTTGAAGTACGGCTTGTACACGAGATTGACGGTCATCACGTCGCCGAGGAAGCCGTCGAAGTCGAAGATGTCCATCATCAGCTGGCCGCTGCTGTCGAACGCCTTGTCGGCGAGCATCAGGTTCACGTCGTAGTCGAGGTTGCCCCAGTCCTTTGCCGTGCCGCTCGGCAGCCGCAGGTTGACGCCGTCCGCGATCGCTTCGTTGCCGCGATCGAGCCCGCTGTAGATGTTGAACATCGCGGCGTTGCCCTTGTAGACGTTCTGCGACGTGAAGCTGAACATGTGATCGTGGAACCAGTGCGTGCTCATCGTCTCGTGCCAGTCGCCCGGAATCAGCGTGAGGTGTTCGCTGCCGTCCGGCGAGCTCGCTTTCGGGTCGCTGGCGCCGGTGTTCACCGAGTCGTGGCCGGCGAGCACGATCGGCCAGTGGTAGTCGTAGAACTGCCCCGGAAAAAAGTACGCGCCGGTGAAGCCGTCGTTCTCGGCGCCGTGATGGCCGTTGTGCTCGTGCGTCGAGATCGTGTAGCGCCCGAAGCCGCTGTTGTCGCGCAGATCGAACGACAGCTGGTTGTGGTGACGGAAGAGGATCGGTTCGCCGTAGCGTCCCTGCACGAGCTTCGGCGGAATGCAGCCATTGAACGTCCACACCGAGCTCGGATTCTGCGTGGGCATCCCGGGATGGAACTTCAGCGGAATCGACTGCGAGGGATCGATGCCGGAATTCAAGCTCGGATCGCATTGCGGGTTGTAGACCGCGTTGTCGCACGCGGGCTTCTGCTGCACCTCGATGGCCACTGCCGGCAGGAAATCTGCGAATCGCTGGTGCGCCCACACCGCGCCCGGCGGACGGCCTTCGATCGGGCCGGTCCCCGTGCCGAGCAGCGGATTCAAGACTTGCTGCGTCTGGTTCGACTGGGCGGTCGGCGCCGGTGTCAGGGCCGCGACCGGCAGCCGCGGCAGGACGTCGAAGCGCGGCATCGGCTGCGTGAACGGCCGGCAGCCGAACAGCGGACTGCGCGGGATCCCGGAATCGTCCATCGCCGCCGCGCTGCGCACGAACGGATTCAGGCCGCCGATCGGCGCCAGCAAACCAGCGCTCGTGAACAGCCCCCACTTGATGAGATCCCGCCGCGACACGCGGCCCCACGACAGCTCGCGGACGATCTCCGCACGATTCCGGCGCGCGCGCTCGGCGGTTTGGACGCGAGCTCTCGACGCGTTCCCCGACAGGTACATCCGGCTCATGGCGCTCTACTCCTTCCACTCCCGTGAACAGCCGTCGCCCCGTTCGCGTCCGCACGATCGACCCGCGGGCACACCTCCATCCACTCGGCGTGAACCGACGAAAGGGGAGGCACTTTCCAGCGAATCAATCGCGGAGGGCTACGAGCGGGCGCGGGCCCGGCAGGGGCTCCCTCGCGTCACGCGCTCACGCAGGCAGCGCATGTCGGCAAGCGCTCACACACTTCCCGTGAGCGCGCGGACGGTGGGCGGACGCGGCACCCATCGCCAGGTTACGTACGAACCAGGGGGCACGAACCTCGAAGGGGGGACCTGCAGGACCAAACGCCTGGCGCGCATGCAAACGAACGATGTTGCCGGTGATCCCGCAGCGTCATCACGCGCCACCCGCCGGGGGACTGACGTGGACATCGTTGACCATCGTTGTCGTGCGCGCGATGCCATTTAGAACACAGCCATTAATAATGGAACAAGATGGAACTCATCGACAGTGTGCAAGCGACAATGCGAGCCGATCAACGACACTTCAAGACAGATAAACCGATCGGTCACGATCGAACTCCTGTACAGAAGATCGCAATTTCGCGAGTCACTGCGACACGGCTGAACGGCGACCTGAGCTGCGGATCGGCCGGTGATCGAGAATCGCGACCGTACGGCGGAGCGAGAGAACTCGTTCCGAGACAATCAGTTACATCGCCCGCCCGCATGCAGCGCATATACTCTTAAAGTTTCTGCCTACTTAAGGTCGCCCTTATCTATGCGTGTAACGGTCTTGCGTCAGGTGTGTCGGTGGACGGCCGTGACCCTCGCCTCCGTCACGGCGGTGGCGTGCTCGAAAGGGGAGACGGCGCAGGCGCGCGGCCGCGATGCGGTCGCCAAGGCCGTCACGGTCGAAATCGTGAAGAAGGAGCGGACGGTACGCGCCGTGGACCTGGTCGGCACGCTCGCCGCCGTCGATCAGGTCACGATCTCCTCGGAGACCGAGGGCAAGGTGAGCCGTATCCTCGCCGATCTGGGCGATCGCGTGCAGGCGGGCCAGCCGCTCATCCTGGTCGATCGCGAAAAACAGCAGTACAACGTCGAGCAGCAGAAGGCGGCGCTCGCGCGCGCGCTGGCGCAGTACGGCGCACCCGATCCGCAGCATCTTCCCGACATCGAGAAGACGCCGGACGTCCAGAAGGCGAGCGCGGATCTCCGTCAGGCGCAGCAGGCCTACGATCGGACGAACGAGCTGTTCAAGCGCGCGCTCGTTCCACAGCAGATGCTCGACGACGCCGCCGCCACGCTCCAGGCGAAGCAGGCTGGATACGACCTTTCGCTGCAGAACGCAAAGAACCTCCGCGCCAGCATCCAGGCGTCCGAGGCGAGCGTGAAGCTCGCCGACCGCCAGCTGCGCGACACCGAAATCCGCGCACCGTTCGACGGCTATGTCGAGAAACGGCTCGTCAACCTCGGCGAGCTGGTCAAGACGCAGATGCCGGTGATGTCGATCGTGCGTGTCGATCCGCTCAAGGTGGTCGCCGAGATCCCCGAGAGGATGGCGCCGTGGATTCGCGACGGCCAGCCGGTCGAGATGCACGTCGACGCGTATCCCGACAAGACGTTCGCCGCCAGGGTCTCCCGCATCAGTCCCGCCGTGAACGCCGCGACGCGCGCGTTTCCGTTCGAGGCGCTCGCACCGAACAAAGAGGGGCTGCTCAAGCCCGGCACCTTCGCGCGCGTGCACATCGAGAGCGGCAAGGTCGACGACGTCCTCACGCTGCCGGCCGCCGTGCTCCAGTATCGCTACGGCGTCAATCGCGTGTTCGTCATCGACGGCGACAAACTGACCGCGCACGAGCTGAAAATCGGCGAGCGCATGGGCGATCGCGTCGAAGTCCTGAGCGGCGTCGAGGCCGGTGAGCGGGTCGCTGCGAACGATATCGACAAGCTGACCGACGGCATGAAGGTGACGACGGCGGCCGGCAAGAAAACCGAGGAGTAGGGGCTAGGGGCTAGGGCTAGGGACTAGGGCTAGGGACTAGGGGCCAGCTGTTCCGGGGATTCGCTGATGTTGTCCGAACTCTGCGTCAAACGTCCGGTTTTCGCCACGATGCTCGTGATGTCGCTCGTGGTGCTCGGGATCTTCTCGTTCCGCGACCTCGGCGTGGATCTCTTCCCGCGCGCGGATCCCGCGACGGTCAACGTCAGGCTGTCGCTGCCGGGCGCCAGCCCCGACGAGATCTCTTCGTCGGTGATCGAGCCGATGGAGGAGGCGATCAGCGGGGTCGCCGGCATCGACGAGCTCTCC
>DATFXR010000714.1:0-3989 GCA_035315685.1 Vicinamibacterales bacterium
GATGCGCTTCACCTTCTGCTTCTCGCGCAGCTGCAGGCCGTAGCCGGCGAGCTTCGCCTTCCGCGTCTTGCCGTGCTGTCCGGGTGGGAAGTTGCGCTTCTCGATCGCGCACTTCTCGGTGTAGCAGCGCTCGCCCTTCAGAAACAGCTTCATCGCCTCGCGGCGGCACAGACGGCAGACGGGTCCGATATAACGAGCCATTCAGAATCCTCTAGTAGACAAACTCACGACATTACCCGCCGTTCCACAGCCAACGAAAGAATCGTATTCGTTGCAGCCTTTCGCGCGTTGCGCTCTAGACCCGGCGACGCTTCGGCGGCCGGCAGCCGTTGTGCGGAATCGGCGTGACGTCGCGAATCGATTTGACTTCCAGGCCGACGGTCTGCAGGGCGCGGATCGCCGACTCGCGGCCGGAGCCCGGCCCCTTGACGCGGACGTCGAGCGACCGCATGCCGACGGTTTTCGCGGCGTTGCCGGCGTTGAGCGCCGCCTGCGTCGCGGCGAACGGCGTCCCCTTGCGCGATCCTTTGAAGCCGATGCCGCCGGCGCTCGACCAGGCGACGACGTTGCCCTCGGTGTCGGTGATCGTCACCGTGGTGTTGTTGAACGAGGCGTGGATGTGCGCCAGCCCGTGATGGACGACGCGCTTTTCGCCGCGCTTCTTGAACGTCTTCTTGCGTTTGCCGGCGCCTTCTTTTTTCTCTGGTGTGGCGCCTTCCGGCGCCGCGTCGCTCTTGGCCATAAGTCCCTACACGACCTTCTTCTTCGCAATCGCGCCCTTGCGCGGGCCCTTGCGCGTGCGCGCGTTGGTCCGGGTGCGCTGCCCGCGGACCGGCAGGCCGCGGCGATGCCGCATGCCGCGGAAGCAGCCGATTTCCATCAGCCGCTTGATGTTCATCGAGATCTCCTTGCGGAGATCGCCTTCGACGCCGCCCTGCTCCTCGATCACCCGGCTGATCTTGCGCACGTCGTCCTCGGACAGATCCTTGACGCGGATGTCCGGCGAGACGCCGGCGTCCTTGAGGATGCCGTTCGAGCGCATGCGCCCGATGCCGTAGATGTAGGTGAGACCGATCTCGACCCGCTTGGTGCGCGGAAGATCAACGCCTGCGATACGTGCCATGTCTGTTCTCTCCGGCCTGACGGGTCGGGTAGGCCTGGTGGGCCAGGTAGCTCGGTGGTTCCATCCTTCGCGTTTTCCGACCTACCTGACCTACCCGGCCCACCTGCCCTACCTGACCTATCCCTGCCGCTGCTTGTGCTTCTGGTTGCTGCAAATCACCCGGACGACGCCGCGGCGCCGTACGATCTTGCATTTGTCGCAAATCCGTCTGACCGATGCCCTGACCTTCATCGTGTTCCGTCCCTGTTCGACGCAAAGACCGCAACGCACGCAAACAACAGTCTTCTTCCTCGCGATCTTCGCGCTCTTGGTGTTTCTACAACTTTTCGACGATCCTGCCTCGCCCGACGTCGGTCGGCGAGAGTTCCAGCCGGACGCGATCGCCGACCAACAGCCGCACGAAATTCCGGTCGATCCGATCGGCGACGTGCGCGAGCACCAGCGACCCTTCGTCGAGCCGCACTCTGTAGAGCGCGCTGGGGAGCGTCTCCATCACCGTTCCCACGACCGCGCTCATCGCCTCTTGCCGCTCGGCTCGAGCCTCCGCGCTGGGGCTGCCCGGCCGCTACTTCCGGGCGCCGACCGCGACCTCGCGCGCCGTCAGGATCCACGGTCCCTCGGCCGTCACCGCCACGGTGTGCTCGAAGTGCGCCGACAGGCTGCCGTCGCGCGTCACGGCGGTCCAGCCGTCGGCCAGCACCTTCACCGCCGCCTTGCCGGCGTTCACCATCGGCTCGATCGCCAGCACCATCCCCTCGCTCAGCCGCGGTCCACGTCCCGGTTCCCCGTAGTTCGGGACCTGCGGCTCCTCGTGCATCCGCTGGCCGATGCCGTGCCCGACGAACTCGCGCACCACCGACAACCCGTAGGCTTCGACGTGCTGCTGGACGGCGTGACCGATGTCCGAAATCCGTCCGCCGACGCGCACGCGCTCGATCGCCTTGTAGAGCGATTCCTCGGTGACCCGCAGCAGCGTCGCCGCCTGCTCCGACACCGGACCGACCGGCAGCGTCACCGCGCTGTCGCCGTAGTAGCCGTCGAGCGACGCGCCCACGTCGATCGAGATCACGTCGCCCTCGTTCAGGATCCGCCGGCCCGAGGGAATTCCGTGAATCACCTCTTCGTTGATCGACGCGCAGATCGTCGCCGGGTACCCGTGGTAGCCCTTGAACGCCGGAATCGCGCCCGCCCGCCGGATCAGCTCCTCGGCAATCTCGTCCAGTGCCGCCGTCGCCACGCCTGGCTTGACGTGCGCCGTGAGCTCGGTGAGCACTTCGCCGACCAGGCGGCCGGCGGCGCGCATCTTCTCGAGCTCGGCGGCGGAGCGGCACACAATCATGGCTGCACTCCTGGCTTCGCACTGCGTCCGATCGGCTTGCCGACCGTGACGGCTCCGGCCCCCGTCGACTCGATCGCGGCGACGAGATCGGCGGCCACCTGATCGGGCGGCTGCGCGCCGTCGATCGACCGGAACGTGGGCCGCACGCGGTAG
The DNA here is from genome assembly GCA_035315685.1 of Vicinamibacterales bacterium. Lineage (GTDB taxonomy): Bacteria > Acidobacteriota > Vicinamibacteria > Vicinamibacterales > CAVVIG01 > QHWK01. The sequence goes on from DATFXR010000714.1 coordinate 2,616, forward strand.
TACTCGACGAGCGGCTCCGATTGCCGGTGGTATACCTTCAGGCGCTCGCGCACGATCGCTTCGTTGTCGTCGGTGCGCTGCACCAGCCGGCCGCCGCACCGCATGCACGTCGTCGTGCCGTCGCCGACCGGCGCGTTGGCGCCGCAGCTGTCGCAAATCAACCGGGTCGCCAGCCGGCGGACCAGCTCCGCCTCCGGCACCACGATGTCGATCACGATCAGCGGATCACGGACGGCCATGATGGCGTCCAGCGCCGTCGCCTGCGCGACGGTTCTGGGAAATCCGTCGAGGACGAATCCGTTTGCCGCGTCGGCACGGTCGAGGCGCTCCTTGACGATCCCGATCATCACTTCGTCGTTCACCAACTCGCCGCGATCCATGATCGCCTTCGCGCGCAGCCCGACCTCGGTCCCGGCCTGCACGGCTTCGCGCAGGATATCGCCGGTCGAGATCTTCGGAATGCCACGAGTCCGCGCGAACCGCTCGGCCTGCGTCCCCTTTCCGGCGCCGGGCGGTCCGAGCATCAACAAGTTCAAAGCCATATGGTCACGCCGTGTGTCTCCGCTCCCGGGACTTGCCACTTCTGACTTCAGACTTCAAACTCGATTGCGGCCAGGCCTCGCCGGCCGGCTGACCTTCTACGCCCGGCGTCCCCTGATGCGCGTCTTCTTCATGAACCCGTCGTAGTGCCGCATGATCAGCTGCGACTCGACCTGCTGCACGGTGTCCATCGCCACGCCGACGACGATCAGCAGCGACGTGCCGCCGAAGAAGAACTGGACGTTCATGCCTTCGGTGATGAACTTCGGCAGGTTGGCGTCGAGCCAGTCGCCGACGAACGGAATCGGCGCGACCTTGAACCCGCTGATCAGAAAGTTCGGCAGCAGCGCGATCAGCGCGAGGTAAATCGCCCCCGCCAGCGTGATGCGCGTGAGAATCGTGTCGATGTACTCCGCCGTCCGCTTGCCGGGCCGGATGCCCGGCACGAACCCGCCGTACTTCCGCATGTTCTCCGCGACATCATCCGGATTGAAGATGATCGCCGTGTAGAAGTAGGTGAAGAAGATGATCCCGGCCACGTAGAGCAGGTTGTAGAGCGGCATGTTGAAGCCGAGCTGCTGCGCGACACCGTCGGCGAAGCGCGACCCCGCGAACGCCTGGGCAATGGTTGCCGGGAAGGCGAGGATCGAGGACGCGAAGATCACCGGGATGACGCCGCCGGTATTCACCTTCAGCGGAATGTGCGTGCTCGACCCGCCGTACATCCGCCGCCCGACGACCCGCTTGGCGTACTGCACGGTGACCCGACGGTGCGCGCGCTCCACGAAGATGATCGCGGCGACGACCAGGGCCATGAACACCAGCAGGAACAGA
>DATFXR010000715.1:0-2289 GCA_035315685.1 Vicinamibacterales bacterium
GCGTCGAGATAGATCGACGGCTCGATGGCGAGCGCCAGCGTTCGGGTTGCGTACTTCGTCTTGAACGGGTGCTCGCCGGGTCCGAGCAGCTCGCGCTTGTGGTTCGGCCGCAGCGAATCGGGCAGCAGGTCGGCGTCGGTCGCATAGTTGCCGCGGCCGCGGCCACCGCCGCCACGGCCGCCACCTTCCCCGGCGGCGGCCGGCGAATCGGTGGCGTTGTAGGCATCCATCCACTTCACGCCGTAGTTGCGTCCCACCATCAGCTGCAGCTCGCGGTACGAGATCTCCGCGACCCGCAGAAACTGCGCATCCCACGCCGGCGTGCGCCGATCCTTGTCGATCAGCGCCGTCGTCGGCGTGAAGCCGGCGAGCGACATGTTGGAGGTCGTGTCGGGCGGTACGGTCGCGGCGTAGATCGTGACGTCGAAGCCGCGCCGCTGGAGCTGGCGGGCAGCCGTCAGGCCGGGCGATCCGCAGCCGATCACCGCCGCGCGGCGATCGGCCGTCTGCAGCGCGAACTCCGACACGACGAGGCCGCATCCCCAGGCGAGCGACATGCCGGCGCCGGCGTGCCCGTAGTCGTGAATCAGCATTCTGTCGCCGAGTTTCTCGGCGCGGAGCACGAACCCTGACGGGCGATGCGGCCGCAGGCCCACCGTCGTGCGGATGACGCGATCCCACGAGGCGTGCACCGGCGCGAGATTGCGGGCCGGCCGCACGGCCGGCGCGCGCGTGTCGAGCGTCGAGCCGGTCCGACAGGACCCGAGGCCGAGCCCGACCAGCGCCAGGCCGCCGCGCGTGATCGCGTCGCGCCGATTCATCGCGACGAGGTCGCTGCCGGCGCGTGCGGAAGATGAATCGACATCAGCACGAGCGTGCCGTCGATCTGCGTGAACCAGTGCGCGGTCTTCTCCGGCACCATCACCCAGTCGCCTTTCGTCAGCTTGCGCGGCGTGCCACCCTCGATGCCGCTGCCGGTCAGATTCTCGGCGTTCGTCCGCTTCTCTTCGCGGAGCGTGCCGCCGGTGACGAGCGTGCCCGAGCCCTCGACGACGTAGAACATCTCCGCTTCGCGCTCGTGCACCGACGCCGGCGCCGGGACGTTTGCGACGCGATACTCGAGGTTCGCGTTGTATGGCGCGAGCGACACAATCGGCTGGACGAAGTTCGGCTGGTCCGGTTTCCGGCCGCTCTTCGCCTTGGCGATCATCGTGGTCACGTCGGCCGACCCCGCGAACAGCTTCGGCGCCGGCGGCGCCGCTGGCGCGGCGGGCTGCTGGGCCAACGCCGCCGAGGAGAACAGCGTGAGAATCGTGCCAATCACTCGTGCGCGCATGAACGCCTCCTGTTGGAGCGGATTCTACCGCCAGCGGCGCCGATTATTTCCAGGCAAGCACGTCGATTGTTCGGGCCGGGAGCCAGGCCGATGACGGCCCTCAAGTCTCGCTAGCGCAGCCCTTCAGGGCTCCCGAATGGCAGGCCAGGAGGCCTGCGCTACCTGAGGCCGCGCGCAATTCTGACACGCACGCTAAACTCTCAGATCTCATGACCCGGCAATTGTCTGCGACCTCTGCGATTTCCGCGGTTGCTTTCGTGCTGGCGGTAGCCGGCACCGCGCCGCTTCGGGCGCAGCAGTTGCCACGCGGCACGATCATCGATTCGGTGACCTGCGCGGACGACTCGACGCAGAGCTACGCGCTGTATCTGCCGTCCACCTACTCGCCCGACCGTGCATGGAGCCTGCTCATCGCCTTTCATCCCGCGGCGCGCGGACGCACGATGGTCGAGAAGTACCGGGCCGCCGCCGAGCAGTACGGCTACATCGTCGCCGGATCGAACAATTCGCGGAACGGCCCGGTGTCGGTGTCGGCAGCGAGCGTCCGGGCAATGTCCGGCGATCTCGGCCAGCGGTTCTCGATCGATGCGGATCGCATGTACCTGACCGGACTCTCCGGCGGCGCGCGCATCGCGATGCAGGTGGCGCTCGGCAACAAGAACATCGCCGGCGTGATCGCGTCGAGCGCCGGGTATCCGGATTCGAAGCCGCGATCGTCGGTGACGTTCCCGGTCTTCGGCACCGCGGGCACAGACGACTTCAACTACATCGAAATGCGCCAGCTGGATCGCAAGCTGACGTCGCCGCACCACCTCGAGGTCTTCAACGGCGGGCACACGCTGCCGCCCGACTCGGTCGCGCTCGACGCCGTCGAATGGATGGAGTTGCAGGCGATGAAGGCAGGTCGGAAGTCGAAAGACGAAGCGCTGATCGATCGGCTTCTGGAGAAGCGG
>DATFXR010000716.1:0-3417 GCA_035315685.1 Vicinamibacterales bacterium
GTACTCGAGCTCGTTCAGGTTCCTCAGCGGCGCACCCGACGCGGTCACTTTCAGCCGGCGCTTTTCGGCGAAGGTGACGGGATCGAGGTAGCGCAGCTCGTCGGTTCCGTCGCTCATGATCAGGCTGGCGCCGTCGTGCGTCAGCCCCCAGCCCTCGCCGGGAAACGAGAACTGCTTCTTGGGCTCGAACGATGCGCGGTCGTACACGAACGCGACGTGCGTCTGCCAGGTGAGCTCGATCAGATCCGACTTGAAGACCGTGATGCCTTCACCGAAATGCTGTTGCGGAACATCGCGCCGTTGCAGCACCCTGCCGGTTTCGAGCTCGACGCGGCGGATGGACGAGCGGCCATTCAATCCGGTGCCTTCGTAGAAGACGCCGTCCACGTATTGCAGACCCTGCGTGAACGCGTCGTGATCGTGCGGATAGCTGCGCACGACCTGGTAGCCGTAAAGGGCGAGTCCTGCGGCCGGAGCCTGGCGGACCACCATCAGCGCAGCCAGACCGCACGCCAACACGGACGAGATCGCAGTAGACACACACGCACTATGCCACAGAGCCTCGAATCACGGGATGTCTTGACGATCATCGCCGTAATCCGAGCGGCCGAGCGCCTGTTCCTTGCGCCGGCTTTATTTCACGCGCGCGACGTGGTGGCGGCGACCGGCTGCTGACGGTGTCGGCCTTCGGCGAACTCTTCGATCGCCTTCTCGCTGAACGCCGGGATGTCCTCGGGCTTGCGCGACGTAACCAGCCCATTGTCGACGACCACCATCTCGTCCACCCATGAGGCGCCGGCGTTCTTCAAGTCGGTCCGCAGCGACGGCCACGACGTCATGCGTTTGCCGCGCACAGCGCCCGCCTCGATCAACGTCCACGGTCCGTGGCAAATCGCGGCGATCGGCTTGCCGGCGTCGACGAAGCCGCGGACGAATTCGACCGCCTGCGCGTTCATGCGCAGCTTGTCGGGATTCATGACGCCGCCCGGGAGCAGCAGCCCGTCATAGTCGTCGGAACGTGCCTGCGCGATCGGCCGATCGACCGGGAAGGCGTCTCCCCACTTGGTGTGCTGCCAGCCCTGCACCTTGCCGGAGTGCGGCGACACGATGTCCACGTGCGCGCCGGCCCGTTCCAGTGCTTTCTTCGGATCGGTCAGCTCGACCTGTTCGAACCCGTTGTCGACCAGCGCGGCAATTCGCTTTCCGTTGAGTCTCGGTTCGTCCATATGCGACTCCCTCCTGTGCGGGACGGTAATCGCATGGCTGCAAGCGCGGTGCCCGACTACGGCGCGCGAAGGGGTCAGCCGGGCGTTTCTAGTAACCGGCCGCTTTATCGACGACGTTGATCAGCGCATCGCCGCGCTCGAAGCGCCGCAGGTTGTCCGAAAACAGCGCGACCAGCGGCGTCCAGTAGTCGCGGAGGGAACCCGACACATGCGGCGTGACGATCACGTTCGGCATGTCCCAGTACGGGCTGGTCGGTCCGAGCGGCTCCTCGGTGAAGACGTCGAGCGCCGCGCCACCCAGGCGGCCGTCCCGCAGCGCCGCAATCACCGCTCCGTCGTCGATCATCTTGCCGCGCGCGACGTTGATCAGCAGGGCGCCGCGCTTGATGCGATCGAGTTCCGGCGGTCCGATCAGCCGCTTGGTCTCCGGCGTATGCGGCGCGGCGATGACGACGACGTCGCTTTGCGCGAGCAGATCATGGAGTCGATCGGGCGGCCACACCGCCTCCACACCCGGCGGCGGAGCCATCGTTGCGCGCCGCCGGATCGCGGAGATGCGAAAGCCGAATGGCGCCGCGATCGAGACCAACTCGCTGCCGATGGCGCCCAGCCCGACGATCCCCATGTGCTGACCGTGCAGCGTACGAACGTCGATGGCCGGACCCTCGAGATCGTCCTGCGCCCAGCGGTGCGCCAGCTGCGCCCGAACGGCGAACGGGAGCCTGCGCGCCAGGGCAATCGTCACGCCGAGGATGTGCTCCGCGATCGACCGCGCGCGGATGCCGCGGGCCGTCGTGATCACCACGTCGCTGGCGAGCAACTCCGGGAACATCAGGCTGCCGACACCGACCGCGGGGCTCTGCACCCAGCGCAGTTTCGTCGCGGAAGGAAAGCTGTCACGATCGATGAACGGAGTGAACGCCACCTCGGCCTCGGGCAGCAGCTGGCGCAGCGTGTCGCGATCCCACGCGTCGAGGAACCGGTGCTGCGGAAAGTCGCGCCGCAGTCGATCGACGAACTCCCGCGGCATCACCCACGCAGGCGCCGGGCTGATCACCGCGACGACGACGTTCATATGCGGCGACGGTAGGTGCCCGATCGCCCGCCACTCTTGTACTCGAGGCGAATGTCGCCGATCGTCATCGCTTTGTCGACGGCCTTGATCATGTCGTAGATCGTCAGCGCCGCAACGGCGACGGCGGTGAGCGCCTCCATCTCGACGCCGGTCTGCGCCGTGGTACGCACGCGCGCCTCGATATCGTAGCCGCGCGAGGTCGGGATGAGATCGACGTTCACGCTCGACAGCGGCAGCGGATGACAGAGTGGAATGAGGGACGAGGTCTGCTTCGCGGCAAGAATGCCGGCCAGCCGCGCGGTCTGAAGCGGATCGCCCTTCTTCACGGCGCCGGTGCGGATCTGGCGGCGCGCGTCCCGCGACATCGTGATCGATCCATGCGCGATTGCCTCGCGCGTGGTGATCGCCTTGTCGCCGACGTCGACCATCTGGACCCGTCCGCGCGCGTCAACGTGCGAGAGCACCTGCTTCACCACGCGGTCCGACCTGCCAGACCCGCCAGACCTACCCGGCCGACCTGGCCCAACCGACCCACCTGGCCTACCCGACCCACCAGGCCTGCCCGACTTATTCGCCCGTGGCATCGCCCTGTGCCAGGAAGAACGACAGGTTCTCGAGCGACACGGTGAGATCGACGCTTTTCATCTTCACGTCCGATGGTACCTGCCAGGTGCCGGGTGAGAAGTTCAGGATCGCCTTGATGCCGGCGGCGACGACGAGGTTGAGGACCTGCTGCGCGGACGGCGCCGGCACCGCAATCACGGCGATGCGGATGCCTTCCTTCCTCGACACCTTCTTCAAATCGTGGACGTCGTAAATCGGCACGCCGCCGCGGGACTGCTGCCCGACCTTTTCACGCCGGTTGTCGAAGAGCGCCGAGATCTCGAAGCCCTCGTTGCGGAAGCCGGGATAGTCGGCAAGGGCGAGTCCGAGGTTGCCGGCGCCCATGATCGCCACGCGCAGCCGTCGATCGAGACCCAGAATCTGCCGGAGATGTCGCTTCAGATCGCGGACGTAGTAGCCGACACCGCGGACGCCGAACTCGCCGAAGTAGGCGAGGTCCTTCCGGATCTGCGCGGCGTTGAGGTGAAACTGCTCGGCGAGCGCCTGCGAGGA
>DATFXR010000717.1:0-2991 GCA_035315685.1 Vicinamibacterales bacterium
GGCGGGGCCCCGCCGGTGACAGGAGCGCCTCGACGTCGTCGAGATCGCGAAGCAGCGGGAAAGGATCATTCCGGCCCGCGCGGTTGCCATGGTCAATTGGAACGTCGCGGCGCCATCGGCGGTGTCCGCGGTGATGAAGACCACTGGTGGCTTGTAGGCGGCGGACAGGGCCGTGCCAGCGGTGGACAGACGGACATCGATTTGCGCCCACACCGGATCGTCGCCGTGTCCAGGCACGTCAATCACGGCGCCAAGCGGTTCGCTCCGCTGCTCGAGCGGTACCAGCCGCAGGGACTGCGGCTCGCGCCGCCGTGCGAGCACGAGAAAGCGATCGGTCTTTCGAGCGATCTCGAACCGTGATCGGAAGCTGAGCCAGGCGAGCGGATCGGTCACCGTCGGATACCGGCCGTCGACTCCGACTGCCGCGTCGACGAGCACCGTCGCCGGGCCAGCGGTGGCGTCATCGAAGTAGCGTTGGTCTGCCGCTGCCAGTCCGGGCGTGAAGGCGGAATAGGCTGTTATCGCGGGCCGGACTGTCGAGCGAAGGCCGTTGGCGTCACCCAGCGCCAGGTCGATCGCCGAGGTATCGATTGGCTCGCCCGCGCCGGCGAGCGGATAGGCGCGCGCGAGCGCACGCAGGTTGTCCTCTGACGCGCGGTCGAATCGAGCGGGCCCGTGGACCAGCAGCGACCACAACTGCCGCGGCTGGGCCCCGAGGATCGAGAACGCCGGGGCGCCGTAGCCCAGCCACCAGCATGCCAGCAGCGTCAGTCCGGCGCTTGCGGCGACCGCGCGGCCGATCAAGGTCCCGAGGCCGGCCGCGACGATCGCGACGGCGGTCAGCATTGCCAGCGCCAGGCACGCTGGAAGAATGTGCGCCGCATCCGGACGGGCGAACCCGTGTTGAAACACCGCAAAGAGCGACGCGCTCAACGTGGCAGCGGGACCGGCGGTGCGCCATCCCAGCTGGCGGGCCGTCGATACGGCGACAGCGGCGACGAGCACGATCGAACCGGCGACGAAGACCAGCGCGACCGCGTCGCTCCGCCTCGTCGCATACGACATGCCCTCTCGAAATCCGACGACGACGTCGACTGAGGCGGAGAAGTAGGAGCCGATGAGTTGAAGGCGCTGGCCAGCCGCCAACCAGACGGCAACGAGGGCGGCGGCAAACACGGGCAGGACAATCGGGAAGCGTCTGGACGTGACCACCCAATCGACTGATACGGTTGCGAGGGCCGCACCAATCGGGACCCAGAAGGTCGGCTTCACCAGCGTGCAGACGGCGAGTATCGTGGCAAACGCGATATGGCGGCCGACTCGGCGCGGAACGCCGGCGAGGAACTCGTCGATCACGAACAAATTGATCAGCGCGAACGGGAGGTAGAGGGACGGCGCCTACACATGCGTCGACATGAAGGCGGGCAGCGAGACGATCAGACACGCCCAAGCGGAGCGCCACGGCCGCGGCACCGCCCTCGGATAGCGCAGCCATTCGACGATCAAGACGCCGACGAGATACGCGATCGCGTTGCCTGCAATGAGCCGGCTGAACGTGCGGGCGTGGAAGTAGGGAAGGCCCAGATACCCGAGCGGACCGTAGGTGGCGATGACGTCGCGACCGAACTGCAGGCCGCGCGCCGCGGCCACGTGCATCTCGTATTCGTAGTGATCGGTGATGACCGACGGAGACCAGGGGACGACCAGGCACAGTCCGTACGCGAGCAGCAGCCACCGCAGGACAGACGCCGGTCCGCGCACGCAGGTTTACCGCCGCTTGATCTTGTACTCGCCCATCTTGCGCGTGAGCGTATTGCGGTGCATGCCGAGGACGTCGGCGGTCCTGGTCAAGCTGCCGTCCTCCTTCCCGAGCACGCGGACAATGAAGCGCTTCTCGAATTCACGCACGGCATCGTCGAACCGCACGCCCTTGTCGACCATCTCCTCGACGAGCCGCTCGAGCCGATCGGCGATCATTCGAGCTCCCGTCCGGTGAGCCGGCGGAACGCCTCGACATACTTCTCGCGCGTCTTCACGACGACCTCTCCCGGCAGGGACGGCACGGGCGGCTGCTTGTTCCAGTTGATGCGTTCGAGGTAGTCGCGCACGAACTGTTTGTCGAAGCTGGGTTGCGGGCCGCCCGGCTTGTAGGTGTCGGCCGGCCAGAAACGGGATGAATCGGGCGTCAGCACTTCGTCGATGAGGATCACGCGATCTTCGACGCGCCGGTTGTCGTCGTCTTCGAGCGGCAGCAGGCCGAACTCGAACTTCGTGTCGGCCACGATGATGCCGCGCGACTCGGCGTGCGCCGATCCCTCCGCGTACAAGCGCAGCGTCAAGTCGCGGACGCGCTCGAGCACGCGTTTGCCGACCAGGTCGGCGGCCTGCTTCTCGGTGATGTTGATGTCGTGGCCGCTCGCGGCCTTCGTCGCCGGCGTGAAGATCGGCCGGGGCAGACGGTCCGATTCGCGCATCCCGGGTGGCAGGGCGATCCCGCACACCTGACCCGTGGCGAGATAGTCTTTCCATCCGGAGCCCGACAGGTAGCCGCGCGCGACGCACTCGATCGGGAGCGGCTCGGTGCGGCGCACCAGCATGGACCGGCCGTGCAGGAGCTCGGCAGCGCGCCGGGCTTCTCCGGGAAACGACGTGGCCTCGGTCGACAGCAGGTGATTTGCCACAATCGATCGCGTTCGGTCGAACCAGAATGCTGAAATCTGTGTGAGGACCTTGCCCTTGTCCGGAATGCCCGACCCGAGTACGTAGTCGAACGCGGAGATGCGATCGCTGGCGACGATGAGCAGACGGTCGCCGAAGGTGAAGATGTCGCGCACCTTGCCTTGACGATCGGGGCGGCGGTCAGCAAGCGTAGTGTGGAGAACCGGCGAGGCGAGCGGCAACAAAATCCTCTGCAGACGGAAAGGCGAGCCCGCATCTTACAAGGGGTACGAGACGCCTGACAACAACAACATGTAGTGCCCGCGGTATAGT
>DATFXR010000718.1:0-4405 GCA_035315685.1 Vicinamibacterales bacterium
CGAATACATGTCACCGGAGCAACGCCAGGGCTCGGCGGTCGATCGCCGTTCCGATATCTACGCGCTCGGCGTCGTCCTCGACGCGCTCGGCGGGGTCGCACCGCTGGCGGCGATTGCGCGGAAGGCGCGGGCCGACGATCCGGCCAGTCGGTATCAGAGCGTGCCGGAGCTCGCCGCCGACGTGCAGCGTTTCGTCGCCGGTCGTGCGGTGGCCGCGCATCGCGAGCCGCTCGTCGATCGGCTGGCGCGCCTCGGCCGCCGCAACAGGGTGGCGATCCTGCTGGTGCTGGCGTACCTGACGGTCCGGATGCTGCTCCTCTGGTTGGCGCGGATTTAGGCGTCTGCGAATCGTCCGCCGCTACGGAAACGCGGTACAGGATCACCGTCTTGCCGCGTAATGGATCCTGTGGAGGCACACGGTGAACAAACCACTGTTCGCGACACTGCTCGGCGGCTTTCTCGGCATCTTCGACGGGCTCACGGCGCTGTTCACGCCGGAGGTGCGGTCGCAGATCGTCGGCATCGTCATCGGCTCGACGGTCAAGGGCCTGCTGACCGGCGTCATCATCGGGTTCTTCGCGACGAAGGTGCACTCGCTTCTCGTGGGAACGATCTTCGGCCTGATCGTCGGCGGTTTCTTCGCGTACCTCATCCTCCTGATGAACCCGGGCCACGCCTTGAACATCATGCTGCCGGGTTGCCTCGTCGGCGTCATCGTCGGCTACGCGGCGCAACGACATCAGGCAGGCGGCAATCAGCCGGTCGCCCATAGTGTCCGGCTTTAGCCGCGGCGGGAAAGCAACCGCAGAGATCGCAGAGAACGCAGAGTTCTTCTTCAAAAAAAATCTCTGCGGACTCTGCGTGCTCTGCGGTTGCTTTCCGTCTCAATCCGCCCGCAGCGCCGACATCGGATCGACGCGCGCGGCGCGGCGGGCAGGCACGTAGCTGGCGACGACCGCGACGAGCGCGAGCGCGGCGGCAACGCCGGCGAACGTGAGCGGGTCGGTCGTCGTCACGCCGAAGACCAGCGAGGTGAGCGCGCGGGCCGCCGCGATGGCGCTGCCGAGTCCGAGCACGACACCGATGGCTGCCACCGCGGCGCCTTCACGGACGAACAGCCTCACGACGTCGCCCGGCGCGGCGCCCATGGCGAGGCGGACGCCGATTTCCTGCGTACGCTGGGTGACGAGGTAGGCGAGCACGCCGTAGACGCCGACGGCGGCCAGCAGCACCGCGACCGTCGCGAACGCCGCAAGCAGCAGCATCGTGAAGCGCCGCTCGGCGATCGAGCGGCCGACGAGATCGTCCATCGTGTGGACCGCGTCGATCGCCAGATCGCGATCGATCACCGCGAGCACGCGGCGCGCCGTCGGGGCGAGCGCGAGCGGGTCGGTCTTCGTCCGCAGCGCAATCGTCAGCGAGTCGACCGGCTGCTGAGCGTACGGAAAATAGATCTCCGGCGGCGAGGTGATGTCGAGGCTGCGGTACTTCACGTTGCCGACCACGCCGACGATCGTCTTCGGACCGTCGCGAACGCCGCGGACGAGCCGCACGCCCACCTTGATCTGCTGACCGATTGGATTCTGATTCGGCCAGTAGCGGCGCGCCGCTTCCTCGTTGATCAGCGCCACCTCGGCACCGGCGCCGTCGTCGCGCGCGTCGAACAGGCGCCCGGCCCGCAGAGGAATCTTCAACGCCGCGAAGTAGTCCGGCGACGCGACGCGAAGGCCGGCACTGGGTGCGTCGGCGGTGTCGGCTTCTCCGATGCGCGTGAAGCTCGTGCTCGCAAAGAAGTCGGAATCGAGCGGCAGGCCGAACACGGCCGCGGCGTGCTCGACGCCCGCCGCGGCGGAGAGCCGCTGCAGATACGTCGTGACCGTGTCGAGCACCGACGCGGTGGTGGTGTAAGTGGCCTCGGGCAGCGCGATGTGGAACGTGAGGACGTGATCGCGAGCGAATCCGGGATCGACGCCGCTCAATCGTTCGTAGCTCCGAATCAACAGACCGGCGCCGACGAGCAGTACCACGGCGAGCGCCATCTCCGCCGCGACGAGCACTTTTCGGGTTCTCGTGCCGGTCGGGCCGACCGAGCCACGGCCACCCGCGATCGCGCGCGAGAACGATCCGGCGCTGGTCGCGAGCGCCGGCACGAGACCGAACAGCACGCTCGTCGCCAGTGCGACGCCGACGGCAAAGGCGAGGACACGGCCGTCGATCGACACCTCGCCCAGACGAGGGATGCTCGCCGGGCCGAGCGCGACGAGGACGCGTGTTGCCGCCCAGGCAACGAGCAGACCGGCGGCTGCACCAATCCCGCCCAACGCGACGCTCTCGGCGAGGAACTGCCGGATCAGCCGACCGCGCCCGGCGCCAACCGCGGTACGCACGGCCACTTCACGCGATCGTGCGTGGGCGCGGGCGAGCAGCAGGTTGGCCACGTTGACGCACGCGATCAGCAGGACCAGCGACACCGCGCCGAGCAGCATGAGCAGCGCCGGCCTGATATCGCGCACGATCCGTTGCTGCAGCGGCGTCGCGATCACCTGCCGTCCCTCGTTGGTGCGGGGGAATGCCTTCGCGAGGCGATCGGCGACGACGGCCATGGCGGCATTCGCCTGAGCGAGCTCGATGCCCGGCTTCAGGCGACCGATCACGCCGACCCACCGGGCGCCGCGCTGTGCGTCGCTCAAGTTGTGCGCCGTGAAGACGAGCGGCCTCCAGAGATCGGGCGCGCCGGGCAGGGTGACGTCGGGCGGTGCAACTCCGATCACTTCGTACGGCACGCCGTCGAGATGCAGCGTCCGGCCGATCGTCTCCCGACGCGCGCCGAATTGACGCCGCCAGAAGCCATCGCTGAGCACGGCGACGTGGCGGTCCGCGGCGATGTCCGCCTCGTCGATGGCGCGGCCGTACGGCGGCTGCACGCCGAGCGTCGCGAAGAATCCGCCTGTCACCGTCGACGCCTGCAGACGTTGCGGATCGCCTTCGCCGGTCAGCGTCACGCTCGCGGCATCGTACGACGCGGCGACGGTGAACACGCCGCTCTGCGTCGTCACGTCGCGGTAGTTCGGCGGCGAAAAGGACGCTCCCATCTGTCCGCTGCGGCCGTTGAGCAGCAACAGCAGCCGGTCGGGATCGGCGTAGGCAAGGGGCCGCAGGAGCACGCCGTTCACGACCGTGAACACCGACGTGGTGGCACCGATGCCGAGCGCGAGCGTGGCAACCGCGACGGCCGTGAACCCTGGCTGGCGGCGCAGCATGCGGAACGCGTAGCGAAGGTCCTGTGCGAGAGCGTTCATGGGACTCCTGCGGAACTCACCGGCGTGGCAGAAAGCGCGGCCACGCCGCGCCGAGTTTAGACGCTTGGGCGGACGTCGGGGTTGGCAGAGCAGCGTCGGGGCTCGGGGCTCGGGGCTCGGGGCTAGGGACTAGCTGCTAGCTGAACGCTCGGCTGAAGCCTTCGCGGTACGAAGAAGCTAGCCCTCAGTCCCAAGCCACCAGCCTCCTCTCACTTCAGCGTGTCGCGCAGCGCCTCGAAGAACACCTGCGCCGCTTCGGCGACGCCGTCGAGCGGCATGCGCTCGGCGTCGCTGTGCATCGACGCCGCGATGTCCGCCGACAGGATGGCCGGAAAAATCCCGTAGCTCTTCACGCCGCGCGGCCGGAACGCGTTCGAGTCCGTTCCGTAGGGAATCAGGATCGGCGTCACCACGGCGTCGGCGTGGCGTCGCCTGATCGCCGCTTCGAGATTGCGGAACAGTGGCGAGTCCTGCGGCGTCACCACGGGATCGTCCGACTCGTTGATCAGCTCGATCCTGATCGACGGATCGCCGAGCCGCCGGCGGACTTCGGCGATCCACTGATCCTTGGTCGTTCCCGGCAGCACTCGGCAGTCGATGCCCGCTTCGGCGACCGACGGAATCACGTTGATCTTCGGCGGATCGCCGACGCCCGAGCGGAACCAGGTGAGCGCGATCGTCGAATGCTGGATTGCGTTCGTGAACTTGTTCTCCGCGAGCGTGCCGACCTTGGCGCGCATCACGTCGAGCACGGACGGCTCGCCTCTTGGCGATGCCGGTGTGCCGGGCGGCGCAGCGGGCGTGAGCAATCGCCCCAGCGCGCGCACCAGGCGATCGTTCGGATTCTGGTCGTTCGGCTGGCTGCCGTGACCGGCCACACCTTCCGCGCGCAGCTTGAGCCAGACGATCTTCTTCTCGGCGACGGAGATTCCGTAGACCAGCTTGTTCGGCGCGAACAGGTCGCTGCTGCCGAAGCCGCCTTCGTCGATCACGTACTCGGGATCGAGCTCGGCGTAGTGGTTCGCGATCATCCAGCGGGCCCCCATTGCGCCGCCGACTTCTTCGTCAGGTTCGGCCAGGAGGATGACGTCGCGCGTCAGCGGCAC
>DATFXR010000719.1:0-3702 GCA_035315685.1 Vicinamibacterales bacterium
CACCAGGGCGAAGAGTTCATTTACATGATGTCGGGGACGCTCGAGATCTGGCTGGACGAACTTCAATGCCACACGCTGAACCAGGGCGACAGCTTCTGGTTCGAGAGCACGGTCGGCCATCGCTGGTACAACCCATCGAACGAGGAAGCCGTGCTGCTGTGGGTCAACACACCACCAACTTTCTGAGGTTCTAGAACCTCGCTATGGCAGAAAGTAAACCGGGTTGGGCAGCTTGAACGTCCGCTCTGCGTAGCCGCCCTTGAGATCGCTTTCCTGATCGCCCATCGTCAAGAGGATCGTGAATCCGCGCTCGGCGATCTTCCGGCGCTCCGGCGCTTTGAAATCCACCGCGCTGGCGAAGCTCGCGCCTTCCGGAAACACGATGACTTCGTCCCACGCATAGCCCTGGTCGCGAAGGTTCCGCTCGGTCGCTTCGAGTAGTGCGTGCGGACGACCGCTGATGAAGAAAACGGCGACGCCGAGGGCCTTCGCCCGCGTTACGAGGGCGAGCGTCGGCGCCAGCGCCTTCGCCTGTCCAGAAGCCTGCCAGGCGCGAAGTCCGCATGGACCCGTTTCGAGGCTGCACTCGCCGGCGACCACGCGCCCCCACCCGTTCGCCTTGTACGCGGGCCAGTTGGACAACGAGGTCTCGTCGATATCGAGCACGATAGCCGGACGGGCAGCCTGCGTCGCCCGCTGCTCGACATACGCTTGCGCCTGCGCGACGACTTTCGCGAAGTCCGCTTCGTACCGGCCGGACGTGATGTACTGCTCGACCTGGCGCTGCGCGTCGAACAGGTTGGCGACCGGCGGCGTTGAGCGGGCGGATCCGCATCCCGCCGCGGCGGAGACGAGCGCAGCGAGCACGACGCCGAAGTGCAGGCGTTTCATCGGACTAACATTACGCCAGGACCTCGGGGTTGAGCAGATCCATCTGTGCGAACGCACGCTGCTGTGCCAGCACGATGTTCCTGAGAGCGCGTTCCGCCATCCGGCGATTGGCTTCAATGGTGTTGCTGCCGACGTGCGGCGTGAGGATGACGTTCGGCAGCGAGCGAAGGTCACGGCGTCCGTCCGTCGGTTCGTACGGCTCGCGCGCGAAGACGTCGAGCGCGGCGCCGGCGAGCCGGCGTTCGGCCAGCGCCGTGAACAAGGCTGCCTCGTCGACGAGGGAGCCGCGCGCCGTGTTGATCAACCAGCTGCGCTCACGCAGGCACGCCAGTCGTTCGCGGTTGAGCCAGTGCAGGTTTTCACGGCTCGCCGACAGGTGGAGACTCACGAAGTCGGCATCGCGCACGGCAGCAGCGAAATCGTTCGTCACCGCGCTGAAATGTGGCAGTGCCGCCGGCGGCGGCACATCGGGCCGCGAACAGCCGATGACGACCATGCCGTAGCCGCCCTCTGCGATACGCGCGACTTCGCGCCCGATGCCGCCGCAGCCGATGATCGCGAGCCTCTTACCGCGCAACTCGACGCCGGTCGCCGGCTCCCAGGCCTGGCGAGCCATGGCAGTCGACATCGGGAGCAGCGCGCGAGCAGCGGCGCCGACGAGCAGCATCGTGTGCTCGGCCACCGACTGATTGAGCACGCCCGGCGTGTTGGTGCACAGCAGTCCGGCGGCAGTGGCTTTCGCCTTGTCGATGCCGTCGTGTCCGACACCGAACCGGGCGATGACGCCACCCGCGGGCAGACTGCCGTACAACGGTCCGATGTAGCCGCGCGCTCCGACGACCACAGAAGAGGCCCGCGAGTCTTTGATCGCCAGCGCGAGCTCGGCCTCTTCAACGGGAGCGCTCATGCACCGCAATCCAGGCGCGGTCGAGAACGTGGGTTCAGCCTTGCGGTACTCCAGTTCGGTGACGAGAACAGTCGGCTTCGAATCCGCCATCGCGTCGGAATTTAACATTGACACTCTCTCGACCGGGTTCCTATCCTTCGCCTTCGACATGGGACCCTCGTGACCCCTGATATCCAGACGAACGTTCCAACCGTTTCTACCCGGTCCCCCGACCGTGCGACGCCACCCGGGCGCACGCACGCACGCCACAAGGTCCTCGCGATGACGATGGCGCTCGGCGCGATCACGTATCTGGATCGCGTCGCCATCTCGGTGACCAGGCCCGACATCGCCCGCGACTTGCAGCTCAGTCCGATTCAGATGGGATACGTGTTCAGCGCGTTCTACCTCGCTTACGCGCTGTTCGAGATTCCGACGGGGTGGTGGGGCGATCGCGTCGGCACGCGGTCGGTGCTGACGCGCATCGTGTGCTGGTGGTCCACGTTCACGGTGCTCACGGGACTGGCGTTCAACTACGCGTCGCTGGTCGCCATCCGTTTCCTGTTCGGCAGCGGCGAGGCGGGAGCCTGGCCGAACGTCGCGCGGACCTTCTCACGCTGGTTCCCCCGCCAGGAGCGCGGCACGGCGCAGGGTGTGTTCTTCATGAGCGCCCACCTTGCCGGGGGACTGACGCCGCTGCTGGTGACGGCGCTCCTTTCGTACATCAGTTGGCGATCCCTGTTCGCGCTGTTCGGATCGATTGGGTTCGCCTGGTCGCTGGCGTGGTATCGCTGGTTCCGCGACGCCCCTGCGGAGCATCCTGCGGTCGGCGCCGCCGAACGCGAGCTGATCGAGGCCGGTCTCGGCGCCGATCTCGGCCACGCGGTCGACGCGACCGACTGGAAGCGGCTGCTCGGCAACCGCACGGTCGTGTGCTTGTGCCTCATGTACTTCACGCAAGCCTTCGGCGGCACCTTCTACGTCACCTGGCTGCCGACCTATCTCGCGTCGCGCGGCCTGACCGGCATGACCGCCGGAGTCCTCGCGGGGCTGCCACTCGTGTTCAGTGCGGCGGCGGATCTCGTCGGCGGAGTCGCTACGGACCGCACCGCTCGGCGATTCGGCCTGCGGCTCGGCCGGGTCACCATCGGCGGCGGCGCGCTCGCGGCGGCGGGCGCGTTCACGATCGCCAGCACATTCGTGGCGTCGCCGATCGCCGCGGCGATCCTCATCGCGCTCGGCGGCGCTTCGTCCAATTTTCTGCTTGGAGCCGCATGGGGCACGTGCCTCGACATAGGCGGCCGGCGGTCGGGCGCGGTCAGCGCGGCGATGAATACCTCGGGACAGATCGGGTCGATCCTCAGTCCGATCCTTGTCGCCGAGGTCGTGCGGAGGTTCTCGCAATGGAGCGCGCCGCTCTATCTTGCCGGCGTGCTGTTCCTGCTGGGCGCGGTCTGCTGGATCTGGGTCGATCCGACCAAGGCTGTCGATGAATGAACCGAGGGCTTCACGCGTCGGTCTCTGAAGTAGGATACGCGTCTCGCGAAGGAGAGGTCATGCCGAAAACGGCCAATCGCCTCGGCACGGAGAAGTTGCGGGAATTGGCTCGCTCGGGTGCCGAACTGGCGCTGAACGAGTTGCGTGCCGAGATCATCGCGATCGAACGCACATTCCCCGAGCTCGCATTGTCCAAACGCCGCCGCGCGCTGCGCCGGTCCCTCACTGCAGCGACGCGACGGACCAGGACCATGTCCGCCGCGGCACGGCGCGCAGTGTCCGAACGCATGAAGCGCTACTGGGCTGCGCGGCGGAAGGCGAAGGCCAGGATCAAGTAGACGAGGGCGGCTGCGTCTCCATCGGCGAGGCATGCTCAACGGTTCGTGAGCAGAGCCGTCCAGGCTGGAATCACGCACCTTCCAGACTTC
>DATFXR010000720.1:0-4134 GCA_035315685.1 Vicinamibacterales bacterium
CAACTTTGCCGGCTGTGCGGTCGTCATCAGCCACGATCGCTGGTTCCTCGACCGCATCGCGACGCACATGCTCGCGTTCGAGGGCGACAGCCAGGTGGTGTGGTTCCAGGGCAACTACCAGGACTATGAGGCGGACCGGAAACGGCGCCTCGGCGCTGCCGCGGAACAGCCGCACCGGATCAAGTACCGGAAGCTCACGCGATAGGCGGGTGGTGAACCGCGCGGTGCCCGTTCGATTCGCTACACTCTGGCCATGAACACCCAGCCGGCTGCCGGACCGCTCTTCACGTGGACGCAGGTCATTTACGCGCTGCACGCCTTCAGCCTGATTACCGGCATCATCGGCGCGGCCACGGTCATCGGCGCGTTTCTCACCGGGTGGCCGTCGCTGATTGCCGTAATCCTGAACTACGTCAAGCGAAGCAGTGTGCGCGGCACCTGGCTCGAGTCGCACTTCCGCTGGCAGATCCGTACCTTCTGGTACGGCGTGCTGTGGGTCGCGCTCTGCGTCGTTTTCGTCGTCATGACGCTGGGCATCGGCCTGCTCGTCGCGTGGCTGCCGCTCGGGATCGTCGCGCTCTGGTTCATTTATCGCATCGCCCGCGGCTGGCTCGCGCTCCGGGAGGGCCGGCCGATGTACGCGTAGGCTGCCATCCGGCCGGCATGGTTCAGGAATCTTCCATTCGGGACAGGGGTCCGGCGTGCAAGAATCGTTGGATGTGGCTGGATTGAGCCGCACCGAGTGCGGTGTGACATGACACGACAAACCGTCGGCATCTTCATCTTCGACGACGTCGAAGTGCTCGACTTCGCCGGGCCCTTCGAAGTGTTCTCGCGGACGCGGCTCGTCGCGGGCGCCGATTCGCGGCGCAGTGACGACAGCGCGCCATTCACGGTGTTCACGGTTGCACGCACGGTCGAACCGATTACCGCAATCGCTGGACTGCGCGTCGTGCCGGCGTACTCGTGGGAGACGGCGCCGCCGATCGACATCCTCGTCGTCCCGGGCGGCTTCGGGACGCGCGCCCTGCTGCGAGACGAGGCCGCGCTGACGTGGATTCGCCACGCCGCATCGCGCGCATCGCTGGTGACGTCGGTCTGCACCGGCGCGTTGCTGTACGCGCAGACCGGGCTGCTGCGCGGCCGGCGTGCGACGACGCACTGGGCCGCGCTCGACTTACTCGCCTCTCTCGATCAGACGATTGAGGTGCAGCGTGACGCTCGCGTCGTGTCGGACACGATCGTCACGTCAGCCGGCGTCTCGGCCGGCATCGATATGTCCTTTGCCGTGGTCGAACAGATGCACGGCGCGGAAGTGGCGCGCGAAACCGCGCATTACATCGAATATGTGCCGCAATATCAAAACGCTGTTTAATTTCGATCCGCCGGCCACCGACGAGGAAATCAGGGCGGCCTCCCTGCAGTTCGTCCGCAAGCTGAGCGGATTCAACGCGCCGTCGAAGGCGAACGAGCGCGCGTTCAATCAGGCGATCGAGGATGTCGCCGACGTGGCGCGGACGCTGATCGATTCGCTGACGACGACAGCGCCGGCGAAGAACCGTGAAGAAAAGGCCGCCGCAGCGCGCGCGCGCGCCGTCGAGCGTTTCGCGCGATGAGCGACGCGCACGCGATCCCGAGCGACGAGCGCTCCGATCTGGTCTCGCAGCGCTGGTCAGCCGAGGGCTACGCGCGGCACGCGGCGTTCGTGCCGGCGTTCGGCGAGACGCTGCTCGAGCGGCTCGCGCCGCAACCGGGCGAGCGAATCCTCGATCTGGGATGTGGCGACGGGACGCTCACGCGGCAAATTGCCGCGCGCGGCGCCCGCGTCGTCGGCGTGGATGCGTCGCCGGAATTCGTCGCCGCTGCCGTGCGCTCGGGCATCGACGCGCGACTGTGTGACGTCCGGGCGCTGACCTTTGACGGCGAGTTCGACGCGGTGTTCTCGAACGCCGTGCTCCACTGGGTGCTCGCGGCTGACGCAGCGCTGTCCGGTGTCTTTCGAGCGCTCCGCCCGGGCGGCCGATTCGTCGCCGAGTTCGGCGGTCATGGCTGCGTCGCGGCGATCGTCGTCGCGCTCACCGTCGCATTCGACCGTCGCGGCCGCGTCCTGCAATCACCCTGGTATTTTCCGACGGCCGAGGACTACGCCGCGAAGCTGGTGGCGCACGGCTTCGAGATCGATTCGATCGAGCTGTATCCGCGGCTGACGCCGCTGCCGACAGGCGTCCGTGGATGGCTGGAGACGTTCGGCGGCTCGATGATCGACGCGCTGCCGGAACGTGAACGCCCGGGGATCGTCGACGACGTCGAGACGCTGCTGCGGCCGGCGCTCTGCGACACTGAGGGCCGCTGGACCGCCGATTACGTGCGCCTGCGCCTCGCCGCGCGGCGTAGCGTCGCCGGAGCCGGATGACGGAGGTAAAGCAACGGCGGAGCTCGCAGAGACCGCGGAGACTCTTGGTTTAAGAGACGATCGACGTTCTCTGCGCGCTCAGCGGTCTCTGCGGTTGCTTCCCCAGTGCCGAGCCCCAGCCGCCGCCGCGCGAGTCGCTACACGGCGAGCGCGACGTTCTGCGCTTCGAGGAACGCCGCGAAGCCTTCGTTGTAGAGCGCGCCGGGACGCCGCTCGCGGATGCGCGCGAGCGCCATTGCGCCCGTCATTCCGAGCTCGACGAGAATCATGCCGGCGACGAGCGCCGAGCGGTTGAAGCCGAGGCCGCAATGGGACAGGACGCGGTGGCCCCCGGTGATCAGCGTCGCTCCGAGCCGCGCGATGGCGCGCAGCTTGGCCAGCGGCGGCAGTTGCTCGTTGTCATCGATGATGTGGAAGTAGATGTAGAGGCAGTGGCCGGCGTCAGTCGGGATGCAGGCGTCGAGGCCGCCATCGAGATCGATGACGACGTCGATGCCGTGTTCCGCCGCGGCATCCCAGCAGTCGAGCGCCGGCGAGATGAACAAGCGCCTGTCGTCGTCGATCTGGTAGAGATCCATCGGTCCCACAAGCCTAGCGCACTTTGCTGCGGAAGTACTCGATTGTCTTCACGAGCCCTTCCTCGAGCTGCACCTTCGGCTCCCAGCCCAGGATCTCTCGCGCGCGCGAGATATCGGGGCGGCGCTGCTTCGGATCATCGGTCGGGAGTGGCTTGTAGATGATTCGGCTCTTCGCGCCGGTCATCCTGATGATCGTCTCGGCAATCTGCTTGATGGTCATCTCGACCGGATTGCCGATGTTCACCGGGTCGTTCGTGTCGGACAGCATCAGCCGGACGATGCCGTCGACGAGATCGCTGATGTAGGTGAAGCTGCGCGTCTGCGAACCGTCGCCGAACACCGTGACGTCCTCGTTGCGCAGCGCCTGGGACATGAAGGCCGGTACGGCGCGGCCGTCATTGACGCGCATCCGCGGCCCGTAGGTGTTGAAGATTCGGACGATCTTCGTGTCCACTCCGTGGTAGCGGTGGTAGGCCATCGTCATCGCTTCGGCGAAGCGCTTGGCCTCGTCGTAGACGCCGCGCGGGCCGATCGGATTCACGTTGCCCCAGTAGCTCTCCTTCTGCGGGTGCTCGAGCGGATCGCCGTAGACCTCCGATGTGGACGCGAGCACGAACCGTGCGTGCTTGGCCTTTGCGAGGCCGAGCACCTTGTGCGTCCCGAGCGCGCCGACCTTCAACGTCGGAATCGGCAGCTCCAGGTAGTCGATCGGACTCGCCGGGCTGGCCCAGTGCAACACCAAGTCGACGTGTCCGTCGATGTAGATGTAGTTGGTGACGTCGTGTTTGATGAACGTGAAGTCGCGATTGGCGAGATGCGAGATGTTCGATGTGTCGCCGGTCAGCAGGTTGTCGATCCCGATGACCGTGAAGCCACGATCGAGCAGCGTTTCCGCGAGGTGCGATCCGATGAAGCCGGCCGCCCCCGTGACCACGACGCGCTGTTTAGTAGGCATGCTTGTGGAAGAACCCGCGGAGCAGCGTCAACCACATGATCTTGAGATCGAGACGCACCGACCAGTTCTCGATGTAGTAGAGGTCGTATTCGATGCGCTTCTCGATCGACGTGTTTCCGCGCCAGCCGTTCACCTGCGCCCACCCGGTGATGCCGGCCTTCACCTTGTGGCGCAGCATGTATTGCGGA
>DATFXR010000721.1:0-7362 GCA_035315685.1 Vicinamibacterales bacterium
GCGCCGGTGGCGGGCGGCCTCGGCGTCGTCGGCTTCTTCGACACCGGCAACGTCTTCGCGCGCGTCAACAACATCGATCTCGGCGAGCTGCGCAGCGCCGTCGGCGGCGGCGTGCGCTACAAGTCGCCGTTCGGGCCGATCCGGTTCGATGTCGGGCTCAAGGTGAATCGGCAGCCAGGTGAAGGGTTGACCGCGTGGTTCATCTCCTTCGGACAGGCTTTCTGATCAGGAGATCCTGACAAGGACGCAAAGGGCAACAGAGGGCGCAAAGAAGAGACCTGACAAGGGCGCAGAGGGCAACAGAGGGTGCAAAGGAAAGAGTGACCAGCGAGTGAGCACGAGATCGATTCTTCAGACGTGCGCGGTGGCCGCCGCAGTCGCGGCCGGAGCTGGCGGAGTGTCGGCGGAGGTGATCGATCGTGTGCTGGCTGTCGTCGCCGGGCAGCTGATCACGCTCACTGACGTCACCGCGGCGCGCGATCTGCGGCTCGTACCGCCCGAAACGTCGGCCGATCCGATCCGTCCGATTCTGTCGAAGCTCATCGATCGTGAGCTCGTGCTGGCCGAAGTCGAGCGCTACGCGCCGCCGGAGCCGACCACCGAAGCGGTCGACGTCGAGGTCCGCCGCGTCCGCGCACGCTTCGAGTCAGACGCCGCGTTCGACGCCGCGATGGTGCGATCGGGAATCGACGAGAAGCACCTGCGCGAGACGCTCCGGCAGGACCTGCGGATCCGCGCGTACCTCGACCAGCGTTTCTCCGCCGCCTCGGATCGTCGCGACGCGGCGCTGGAGGAATGGATGACAGGGCTGAGGAGACGCGGCGATGTCATCGATCTCTACCTCCCTGGCCGCTGAGGCGCCGCCGCGCGGCAATTAGGAATCAAGAATTTGGAATTAAGAATTCGTGATCGGGATTGTGGCGCCCAGCAGTGTGACAGCGTGACACGAATTCTTAATTCTTAATTCCCAATTCCTAATTACGCGATGCCGCGCCCGAGCAGGTACGGAACAATTTGTACGAGGTCGAACCCGGCGTGGCTGACGATCGGTGCGGCGGCCGAGCGGCGTCGCAGGTAGATCACGGCCCAGAACGCGCCGAGAAGCCCGGTCGTAATGGCGGCATCGAGGCCTTGCACCAGATGTCCGGCCCCGAACCCGATGCTCGTCACCAGCACGCCGACGACCGGGCCGCCGAGCCAGACCTCGAAGCGGTGAAGCAGAAAGGCGCGCTGAATCTCTTCGCGGACGCCGCCGGCGACGAACACGACGAGCGCGAACAGCCACGCGTCGCGTGGTGAGCGCATCAGATCCTGGAGCGGGTTCTCCGGCACCGTGTGCAGCGACGGTGCGACGCGTTGAATCGTCAGAATCACAGTGCCCGCGACAATCAGCGCCGCCGCCACGAGCGGGAGGCCGAGCATCGCTTCTCCCGACAAAGACCTTCGCCCGAACAGCACGTCGCGCGGCCGTTCGCCATGAGCGACGAGCATGATCAGGACCAGCGCGACGAGGAGCACCGCGTCGCCGAGCGACAGCGCGACGACGAAGGCGACGTTGAGGCGACCGTCCGCCATCGGCGAATAGCCGAACACGCGCAGCGTGCCGCCAATTGCAATCTGCGTGAGATAGTCGGAGCAGATGAGAACTTCGAGAATTGCGACCACGCGCTGTGCCAGCGCGTGGTCACGCGTCGGGGCGGGGGGCTGGGGGCTGGCGGTCGGTTCCACTGACGAGACGAGCGTATCTTAGCCCTGCATCCGCTCGCCGCCGCTAGCCCTCGCCCCAGCCCCGCGCCACTGCGCCCGTCAGCTGTGGACTTTCACCGTCACCGGCGACGCCAGCTTCAGCGACAGCGGCGTGCCTTTCGCCAGATGGACTTCCTTCCCTTTCGTCGCAAGCACGACGCCGGTGCCGGCGCCGCCGCCGACCGCGGTTCCGATCAGCGCCCCCTTCTTGCCGCCGACGAGCCCACCGATGATCGCCCCACCGGCAGCTGGTGCCGCGATCTCCAGCGCGTCCTTCTTCTTCGTGCCCGGAGCGGTCCGGCCAATCGATGCGGCGCGAATCTCGTACCGCTGATCGTCACCGCGCGGCGACAGTGAGTCGAACCGCACGGCGAGATGCGCGCGTCCCTTCACGCGCCCGGACGGTTTGGCGTCGGTGACGACGCCGCGGACGCGCGACCCCGCTGGAAGCACGGTCTCACCATGGAACGTAATCGGCCGCGAGAGATGAGCCGCGACCGACTGCTCGACGCGACTCGTGTCGGATCCCACCGTTGTATCGAGAACAATCGGCAGCACCGTGCCCGCCGGTATCGTCACTTCGCGGACGCGCCGCGCCGCGGGCGATTCCGTGCCCGCGCCTGGTGCCGCTTCCGCCGCAACGTTCGCATGGCCGTTGGTCGCGACCGCGTTCCCGTGCGCATCGCGCGCCGCCGCCTGAGCCGGCGTCACAAGACTGTTCTGCACGGCACCATTTGCGTTCGCGCCGCTGCAGGCGCCGCCCACGATCGTCATCGACACCACGGCTACGTTGACCAATCGCATTCGACTCCTCCCTGACCTCCTGCCGGTGCAAACTTTTCGCCATCAGATGAGGTGTCTCGAGATAAGCCAAGGTTCAGCTTGCATCTGCGCCCAGCCGGAGTTGAGAATGTAAAAATGACATGGTTGAGAGGTGCTGAGTGACGATGACTGCCGGACCCGACGTCATCGAACAGGTCGATGCGAAAGTCACGGCTGAACGCGTGTTGATCGTCGAGGACGATCCGTCAGCACGCAACGGGCTCGAGCAACTCGTCAAGAGCTGGGGATTCATCGCGGAGTCGGCGAGCGACGGCGAAGAGGCGCTCGAGAAAGTTACGAGCTTCCGTCCGGCGATCGTGATTACCGACCTCGTGATGCCGCGAATGGACGGCCTGGCGCTCCTTCGGGCACTGCCGCAACAGGGCGCTGACGTCACCACGCTGCTGCTCACGGCGCAGGGGACCGTCGAGACGGCGGTCGAGGCGATGAAAGAAGGCGCCTACGACTATCTCACCAAGCCG
Organism: Vicinamibacterales bacterium; assembly: GCA_035315685.1. Classification (GTDB taxonomy): domain Bacteria; phylum Acidobacteriota; class Vicinamibacteria; order Vicinamibacterales; family CAVVIG01; genus QHWK01. The sequence goes on from DATFXR010000721.1 coordinate 3,051, forward strand.
ATCGACATTCAGCGGCTGAAGATTCTCCTCGACAAGATTGTCGAGCGGCTCGAGACGATGCGCGAGGTGAAGGCGTTGCGGCGCCAGTTGCGCGAGCACGGCACCTTCGGATCGCTCATTGGCAACAGCGCGGAGATGCGGAAGATTTACCAGATCATCGAGCAGGCGTCGCCGACCGGCGCGTCGGTGCTCATCACCGGCGAATCCGGGACCGGGAAGGAACTGGTCGCGCAGACGATCCACCAGCTCAGCCCGCGGGCGACGTTCCCGTTCATCGCGATCAACTGCGCCGCGATTCCCGAAACGCTGCTCGAAAGCGAAATCTTCGGCCACGAGAAGGGCGCGTTCACCGGCGCCGCCGATCGCCGTCAGGGATGCTTCGAGCTCGCCGATCGCGGCACGCTGTTCCTCGACGAAATCGGCGAGATGACGCCGGCCACCCAGGTGAAGCTGCTCCGCGTCCTCCAGGAACGGAAGTTCCGCCGGCTCGGCGGACGCACGGAACAGTCGGTGGACGTCCGCGTGATCGCCGCCACCAACATCGATCCGGTCGAGGCGGTGAAGGCGGGGAAGCTGCGCGAGGATCTGTTCTACCGGCTGAACGTGTTCGCGTTCCGCCTGCCGACGCTGCGCGAGCGGCGGGACGACCTCCCGCTGCTCGTCCAGGCCTTCATCAACGAGTTCAACGGCCGGAATCAGAAGAACATCGCCGGCGTCGATCAGCAGGCGATGCGGATGCTCGAGCACTACGCGTGGCCAGGCAACGTGCGCGAGCTGCGCAACGTCATCGAGCGCGCGACGATCCTCGCCCCGGGACCGTTCATCGAGGCGAAGCATCTGCCGCCGGTGCTCGCCGAGGAGCCGCCCCCCGAACAACAGCCGCAACTGGCGCTCGCGCCCGGCACGACCGTGGAAGAGGCCGAGCGGCGGCTGATCATGATGACGCTCGCTCACACCCGCGACAACAAGACGCGAGCCGCTGAAATCCTCGGCATCAGCCTCAAGACGCTGCACAATAAGCTGAACAAACTACGGCTTCGGCCGAAAAAGACAGAGTAGGAGCTTGGGGCTCGGGGCCAGGGCTAGCTGTTGCCTCCGTTTCTGACGGCTAGCCCCCAGCCCCCAGCCCCCAGCCCCAGCACCTATGCGCCTAGGCATCAAGGGCAAGCAGGTCCTCGGCGTCACGTCGCTCGTGGGCGCGGTCGTCGTGATCCTGAGCGTCCTCCACTTGTCTCGCGTCGCGAGTGTGAGCCTCGACGAGAGTGCGGCGCGCGCCGATCTGATCGCCAACGCCGTGTTTCACCGCGCGTTCGCCGTCGTCGGCGGCACGACCGTCGACCCGTACGCCGCGCTGCGCGCCGATCCCGGACTCCGTTCGATCCTCGAGGCGAGTCTCGCCTATTCGAAGAACGTCACCTACGCCGCCCTCGCTGACGTCAACGGCAAAGCCGTCCTGCACGGCGATCAGTCGCTCGAAGGACAGCCGCTGCCAGCGGGCGGCGATCTCGCCAAGCTGCTCGAGCAATCGTCGCTGGAGCAGCTGCGCGCGATCTACTCGAGCCAGGGGCAGAACCTCGAACACCGCCAGCCGCTGCTGCTCGGGGATCGCGAAATCGGATCGATTCGCATCGGCGTCTCGACGCTGCTGATCCGCGACGACCTGAACAAGTCGCTGCGGCCGGTGGTCGTGTCGGCACTCGCCGCACTGGCGGTCGCCGTCCTCGTGGCGATGCTGCTCGCCCAGCTCCTGCTGCGTCCGATTCACCTGATTCGCGGCGGCCTGACCCGGCTGGGGCGCGGCGAGTTCGGCGTCCAGGTGAACCTCGGCGAGAACGACGAGTTCGGCGAGCTCGGCACGTTCTTCAATGCGGTGAGCGAACAGCTGTCAGCCGACCGCTCGCAGATGGCGGGCCAGGTCGCCAACCTCGAGTCCGCGGTCGAGCAGCTCGAAGACGCCGTCGGGATTGTCAACGCGCGCGGCGAGCTGCTGTTTGCGAATCCGGCGCTGCGCGCCATCCTCCCCGACGCTGCGCCAGCCGTGCGGCTCGACGCCCTGCTGCCGGCCGATCATCCGCTGCGCCGGCTGAACGAGCAGACGCTGGTCAGCCGCCAGGCTCGCGGTCCCGTGTCGGCCGCGTTCGGCGACAGCGGCGAGCGTCTCGTGATGACGCACGCGATCGTCGACGCGAAGGGTGAGTTCGTCGGCGTGATGCTGATCGCGCGCAACCTGGAATACCTCAGCGAAATGCAGTCGACGGTCCGCTACTCGCGCAAACTGGCGGCGCTCGGACGGCTGTCGGCCGGCGTCGCGCACGAAGTGAAGAATCCGTTGAACGCGATGATGATTCACCTCGAGCTGTTGCGCCAGCAGGTCCGTCCGGCGGTGTCGCGTCCGTCCGCGCGAGCGTCGCTCGAGCCGCGTGCAACGGCCGTGGTCGATCCGCCGCCGGTCGATCGCGACGTGGCGCTCGAGCACGTGGACGTGATCGCAAAGGAAATCCGCCGCCTCGATGAGGTAGTCCAGGGATTTCTCAAGTTCACGCGCGCGGAGGACATGAAACTTCAGCCGATCGCGCTGTCGTCGCTACTGGACGAGATCGTCCCAATCGTGCGGCCGGAGGCCGACCGGGCAGGCGTCGACCTCGTCATAGCCTGTGATGGGGCTCCTGACGTGAACGGCGATCCGGCAATGCTCCGGCAGGCGTTCCTGAATCTGGCGCTGAACGCGTGTCAGGCGATGCCGGACGGCGGCCTGCTGCGAATCGCCTGCGAGGCGGCGCGCGGCCGCCGCGTCCGCGTCAGCGTGAGCGACACCGGTGTGGGCATAAAGCCTGAGCATTTACAGAGGATCTTCGACCTGTACTTCACCACCAAACAAAAGGGCAGCGGGATCGGCCTCTCGATGGTTTATCGTACGGTCCAGATGCACGACGGCGACATCGAGGTTCAGTCGACTCCCGGCTCGGGTACGACGTTCACGATGTTGCTGCCGCAGGCTTGAGCTGAGATCCACAAGGCGGGAAGGCGGGAAGGCGGGCATGAAGGGTAGGAAGGTGGGAAGGCAGGAATGAAAGGGAAGAAGGTGGGATGGCCGGAAGGGAAGGTGGGATGGCCGGAAGGGAAGGGTGCACGGCATCACAAGCCTTCCGTGCTCCTTCGTGCCTTTGCTTACCGTCTTCGCGCCTTTCCTTCCGGTCTTCGCGCCTTTCCTTCCGGCCTTCGCGCCTTTCCTTCCGGCCTTCGCGCCTTTCCCTCCGGCCTACGCGCCTTTCCTTCCCGCCGTCCGACCTTCCATTTCTGCCTTTCCGCCCTCCTGCCTTTCTGCCTTGCCAGCGCCTGCGCGCTCTCCGCGTGTACGCGCGCGCAGGCGAAGGTCACGCCTGATCAGCCGCTCGACGTACCGCCGCCGCCGCCGCGGGAAGTCGAGGTCAACGACAGCGAGCCACCGCCGCCTGTCTCGCTCATAGCTGAACCGGCGCGGAATACGCCGCAGCGGACGCGGCCGGCGACGACGCCGCGTGAGCCGCAACGGACGGAGCCGCCGAAGCCCGACGCCGCCAAGCCGGAAGCGCCGCCACCTGAACCGCCGAAGCCTGCCGAAGATCTGAGGCCGGCAGCACCGCCGACGACGCTGCAGACGACGCCCGCGAATGCGGAAGGTGAGCTGGAGCGGACGATTCGCGCGTCGCTCACGCGCGCCAACGCCGATCTGAACCGGATTGACTACCGTGCGCTCAATAGCGAGGCGCGGACGCAGTACGACACGGCGAAGCGATTCATCGCACAGGCGGAAGCGGGACTGCACGAAAAGAACCTGCAGTTTGCGAAGAGCGTCGCCGACAAGGCTGCGACGATTGCGGCTCAGCTCGCCGGCAGGTAAGTCGCTACACACCTCGCACGCGACCGCTGCCCATCCAGACACCGACGATCGGAAGCCCATGCGGCAACAGGGCGTTTTCCGCGTGTTTCGGTCAGCACGTGCGTGGCACCTCACTTGCTCTTCGATGCTGCAGCTTCGTTCTCTTCGCGCCCTGCGAGGAGACACACAACCTGCCTCAGCATCTGCCTGTGCACGGGGAGGCCGGAACATCGGTCTCCCACCTCGCCTGTTCGCAGTCGTACCACAGAGTACTTTCGGATGTGCTGGAGCGCGCCTGCTGCGCAGTCACCCCCTTCAACATCTTGCGCGTGACCTAATTAAGAAGCACAATATGTGGTGTTTACACGCTTGACAAACATCTGAGCCGAGCGCATATTTGTGCGCCGTAGCGCGGACCGGACTTCCGAGAAAACTCCCAGCTTCTCGCAGCCA
>DATFXR010000722.1:0-6351 GCA_035315685.1 Vicinamibacterales bacterium
CGCTGCCGCCGGAGTATCCTGCCGACAAGGCGTTCTTCACCGTCACGTTCTTCTACAACGAGACACCGCCGCGGTGACGCGCAGCCAGCAACTCGGTCTCCTGATCCTGGCCGCCGCGTTCGTGGTCTACGTGATCGCGCGTGTCGGGTGACGGGGAAAGCAACCGCAGAGACCGCAGAAAACGCAGAGGCAATCGTTTTTTCTTATCAACACAGCAACCGCGGGCAGTCGATGGTCCGGCTGAAGCCGGACACTACGGCTAACGCGAAGTGCAGCGTGAGAGCGCTAACGATCTGTGCGCGCTCTGCGGCTCCTGCGTTCCCCGCGATCCGATCGCAGCCTGACAGCGAACACGAATGCAGCGTGACAGCCGAGACAATATTCGGCGCGGGCTCCGCGGTTGCTTTTCAGTCGCAGCGTGACAGTAAGAGTGAGAATGCCGCGTGACACCAGAGAAGAGTATTCGGCGCGCTCTGGGGGCTCCGCGGTTGCTTTTCAGTCGCAGCGTGACAGTAAAAGCGAGAATGCCGCGTGACATCAGAGCAGCGTATTCTGCGCGCTCTGCGTCCTCCGCGGTTGCTTCTCCGCGAGTGCAGCGTGACAGCGTGCGACGGTGAAGAGAGCTAAAGCGGTCGCAGTAGTGGGCCCGACCGCGACCGGCAAGAGCGCGCTCGCGCTCGTCATTGCCGAACGATTCGACGGCGAAGTCGTCAACTGCGACTCGACCGCCGTCTACCGCGGGTTCGACATCGGCACCGACAAGATCGCTGCGGCCGATCGGCGTGGCATTCCGCATCATCTGATCGATATCGTCGAACCGACGGTCGAGTACACGGCGGCACAGTTCGCGCGCGACGCGGCCGCCGTGATCCGCGACGTTCATGCGCGCGGCAGGCTGCCCATCCTGGCCGGCGGCACCGGGTTCTATTTCCGCGCGCTGACCAGAGGGCTGTTTCCCGGACCTGGCGCCGACGCGACGCTGCGCGCGCGGCTCGAGGCGATTGCCGGGCGGCGTGGCGTCACTTTCCTGCACCGGATGCTGCGGAGGGTGGATCCCGCATCGGCGCTGCGCATCCAACCGCGCGATCGGAAGCGGCTGGTGCGGGCGCTCGAGGTGTTCTTCCTCACCGGACGTCCCCTGACGGCGCATTTCGCCGACACCGTGTCTCCGATTGCCGACATCGAGGTGCTCGCCGTCGCTTTGCGGCTGCCTGCCGCGCAGATCTCCGAGCGTGTCACCCGGCGTGTTGACGAGCAGTTCGAGCGCGGGTTGCTCCACGAGATCCGAGGGCTGCTCGCCCGCGGCGTGCCGGAGACGGCGCGGCCGTTCGGCGGCCTCGTCTATCGACAGGCGCTCGAGCATCTGCACGGCGTCCGGGACGAGCGGGCGACCCGCGAGCTGATCGTGCAGGAGAACCGCCGCTACGCGCGCCGACAGTTGATCTGGTTCCGCAAAGAACCTAATCTAAACTGGTTCGATGGCCCTGGTGAATCGGCCCCGACCGTGATGGCCGTGATGCGTCTGGTTGATGATTATGTCTCCCGCCTCTGATACCAAAACCTCACAACCGAACATTCAGGACGTCTTCCTCAATTATGTTCGCCGCGAGAAGCTCATCGTCACGATCCGGATGATGGACGGCAGCGAGCTCGAAGGGCGCATCAAGAACTTCGATCGCTTCGCGCTGGTGCTCGATCAGGCGGGGACCGACCACATGATCTTCAAGCACGCGATCGCCGCGATCAAGACGCCGAAAGCGGTGTCCAATTACTTCTCGCACCAGTAGCCCGTCGTTCCGGCGCGCGATCGTCATCGTGATGGACAGCGTCGGTATCGGCGAGCTGCCGGACGCCGCCGCGTACGGCGATCAGGGCAGCGACACGGTCGGCAACATCGCCAGGCGTGTTCCGCTCCACCTGCCCACGCTGCGCAGCCTCGGCTTTGCGAGGGTCGCGCACCTCGACGGCCCCCGAATCCCGAGTCCCGAATCCCGAATCCCGCTTGGCGCGGTAGGACGGATGGCGGAGGCGTCGGCGGGCAAGGACTCGGTGACCGGACACTGGGAGATGATGGGCGTCGTCCTCGACCGCCCGTTTCCGACTTTTCCCAAGGGGTTCTCGCCGGAGATCATCGCCGAATTCGCGCGACGCACCGGGCGCAGCGTCCTCGGCAACAAGGCGGCGTCGGGCACCGTCATCATCGACGAGCTCGGGCCCGAGCACATGCGGACGGGCGCGCTGATCGTCTACACGTCAGCGGACAGCGTGTTCCAAATCGCCGCGCACGAGTCGGTGGTGTCGGTCGCCGAGCTCTACCGCGCGTGCGAGATCGCCTACGAGCTGGTTGCCGAGGGCCTCGGCGTCGGACGCGTCATCGCGCGCCCGTTCGTCGGTTCACCGGGCCACTTCACGCGGACGGCGCACCGCAAGGACTTCGCCCTGCCGCCTCGCGGCGACACACTGCTCGATCGCGTCAAGGCGGCGTCGCTGCCAGTCGTCGCGATCGGCAAGATCGAAGACCTGTTCGCGGGCCGCGGCATCACCCACGCCTATCACACGGCCAGCGACGATGACGGGATGGACCGGGTGGAGGAGCAGATGGCGACGGTCGATCGCGGGCTGATCTTCGCCAACCTCGTCGACTTCGACACGCAGTTCGGCCATCGCAACGACGTCGAAGGGTACGCTGACAACCTCGAGCGCTTCGACGCACGGCTCGCGCGGGTGCTGCCGCGGCTCCGTGCCGACGACCTCCTGGTCGTCACCGCCGATCACGGCAACGATCCGACGACGGCGAGCACCGACCATGCGCGCGAGTACGTGCCGGTGATGGCTGCGGGCGCTCGCGTGCGCGCCGGTGCGGATCTCGGGACTCGCCCGACGTTCGCGGATCTCGGTCAGACGCTCGCCGAACTATTCGGCGTGGAGCGGCTGGCGAGCGGCACCAGCTTCCTCGGGGAGATGACGTAGGGGGAGATTTCCACAGGGGGTCGGGAATCGTTTTTTCGAGGAGCCGGCAAAAACGATTCCCGACCCCCTGTGGAAATCCCGACCCTTGTGGAAATCCGACGCACGGTGACCCGTCGCCATGACGCTTCGACAGCAACTCGAGCAGCGCGAGCGTGACATCCTGGCGCCGCAGGCGGCCAAGAGCGCCGATTCGCGCGGCCGGCTGCGCGCCGAGGCCGAAGACGACGTGCGTCCGGCATTTCAGCGCGATCGCGATCGCATCATCCACTGCAAGGCGTTCCGGCGTCTCAAGCACAAGACGCAGGTGTTCTTCGCGCCGGCCGGCGATCACTACCGGACGCGCCTCACGCACACGCTCGAGGTCTCGCAGATCGCGCGCACGATCGCCAAGGTGCTGCGGCTCCACGAGGAGTTGACCGAAGCGATCGCGCTCGGTCACGACCTCGGGCACACGCCGTTCGGCCACGCCGGCGAGCGTGTCATCGACGCGCTGATGCCGGGCGGCTTCAACCACTACGAGCAAAGCCTGCGCATCGTCGATCGCCTCGAGAACAACGGCCAGGGACTGAATCTGTCATGGGAGGTGCGCGACGGAATTGCGAAGCACTCGAAGGGGAAGTCCGGGGCGCCGGTCGGCATGCCGCCCGAGCTGAGGTCGAGCACGATCGAAGGTCAGATCATGCGCGTCGCCGATCTGATTGCGTACGTCAATCACGACATCGACGATGCAACGCGCGCCGGCCTGCTGCGCCCCGACGATCTGCCGCGCCATCCCGTCGATGCCCTGGGTGCCTCCTCGTCGGCGCGGATCGGCACGCTGGTGAGGGACGTCGTCACGGAAACGCTTGGCGGCGGCCTCACCGAGATTCGCATGAGCGACGCCGTCCTGAAGGCGGTGCTCGAGCTGCGCGCGTTTCTCTTCGACGCTGTCTACGAGAACACGATTGCGACTGCGGAGTTCAGGAAGGCGTCCGGTATCCTGAGCGGCCTGTGGGAGAAGGTCCGCGAGAGCCCGCACGAGTTCCTCGACCAGCGCACGATCGACACCGAGGGCCTCGACGCCGCCACACGGGACTTCATCGCCGGGATGACCGACCGTTACGCGATCAGCCTGTACGAGCAGCTGTTCATCCCGAAGCCGTGGGCGATCGACTGACGGCGTTCAGAGTTCAGGGTTCAGGGTTCAGGGTTCGGGGTTCTCGTTCGGAGTTCTTGGAGAACCCCAGAACCCTGAACGTGAACCAGAACCCTGAACGCTGAACCTCTGACCGCCGAACCCGAGGCGCCTCGGTCGCGCGGGCTTCAGCCCGCGGTCGCCAAGCCGGGCCCTAGCCCCCGGCCACCTCTGCAAGGTATATTGAGAGGTTCATGCTTGCTCTGGACCTGAACAAGATCCGGACGGCGCAGGAGCGTTTCGAGCGGGTGTATCAGCCCAATCGGCTCCCGGCGGACGACGATTTGCGGATCGTGGCGCCGGTGTCGCTGGCGTTCGACATATTCAAGGACAAGCAGCAGTTTCGTCTGGTGGGCGAGGTGAAGACGACGCTGGAGCTGGCGTGCAGCCGGTGTCTGGAGGCGTTTTCCATGCCGGTGGATCAGGCGTTCGACCTCCGCTACCAGCCGCACGCGCACAACACCGGCGAGGGCGAGCGCGAGATCGAAGAGGACGACCTGACGACCGCGTTCTACGAGAACGACGAGATCGACCTCGGTCAACTGATGCGCGAGCAGTTCTACCTCGCGCTGCCGATGAAACCGCTGTGCACCGCGGCGTGCGAGGGTTTGTGCCCGGTCTGCGGCAAGAACCTCAATCGCGAGTCGTGCCAGTGCCGGCGGACGTGGGATGATCCTCGGATGGCCGCGCTGCGTGAACTGAGAGAGCGCAATTAAGAATTAGGAATTAAGAATTCGTCGCGGGGACCTGGAACCGAGAACCAAGAACCTAGAACCTTGAAGGCTAGAACCTTAGAACTCTAGAACCTCGAGATTGCGATCATGCCGAATCCAAAACGACGACACTCGAAGACGCGAACCGCGAAGCGCCGCACGCACGACGCGCTGAAGCAGGCCGGCCTCAGCGAGTGCCCGCACTGCCACGAACCGAAAGCCCCGCACCGCGTGTGCGCCAACTGCGGCTACTATCGCGGCCGGCAGGCGCGGGCCGTGGAAGAAGAGTAGGCCCGCGCCAGTTCAGCGTTCAGGGTTCACGGTTCAGGATTCTCGTTCTCGTTCTGGTTGGGGTTCTCGCCCGGGTTCTGATGTGAGCGAGAACGAGAACCCGAACCTGAACCGAACGAGAACTCTGAACCCGAACGAGAACCCTGAACCCTGAACGCTGAACCCTGAACCCAATGATCTGGGTAGCGGTCGACGCGATGGGCGGCGATTTCGCCCCGCGTCTTGTCGTCGACGGCGCGCTGGCGGCAGCGCGTCATTTCGATCTGGGCGTCATGCTCGTCGGCCGTCGCGATGCGATCGACGCCGAGCTCCGCCGGCACGACGACCTCGACTCGACGCGGCTTCGCATCGTCGACGCGCCGGACGTCGTCGCGATGGACGAAGCGCCGTCGGCGTCCCTGCGGCGGAAACCGGGCGCGTCGATCAGGGTCGCCGCGGAGACCGTCGCGCGAGGCGAGGCCGCCGCGCTCTTCAGCGCCGGCCACACCGGCGCAACCGTGATGGCGGCACACGCCGCGTTCGGCATGCTGCCCGGCGTGGACCGTCCCGCGCTGGCGGCGACGGTGCCGACTCCGCACCGTCCGGCCATCCTGCTCGACGTCGGCGCCAGCGTCGAGAGCCGGCCGCATCACCTGCTCCAGTTCGCGGTGATGGGCAGCGTCTACGCGCGCGTGGCGTTCGGGCTCGAGCGGCCGCGCGTCGGCCTGCTTTCGATCGGCGAGGAAGCGACGAAGGGCAACGAGCTGACCCGGGAAGCGCATCGGCTGCTGAAGGCGTCAGCGCTTGCCTTCAGCGGCAATGTCGAAGCACGCGACGTCTACACCGGACAGGCGGACGTGATCGTCTGCGACGGGTTCACCGGCAACGTCGCGCTGAAGATCAGCGAGGGGCTGGTCGAGGTCGTCGGGACGATGTTGACCGAGGAGTTGTCGAGCACGATCACGATGCGCGTCGGATCGCTGCTGACGCGCCGCGCGCTCCGCCACTTCCGCCGCCGCGTCGACTACTCGGAATACGGCGGCGCGCCGCTGCTCGGGGTGGCGGGCGTCGCGATCGTCGGACACGGCCGATCGAGCGCCAAGGCCGTGCGCAACGCCGTGGCGATGGCGTATCGCTTCGCCGCGGAGCGATTCGTCGAGCGGATCGAGCGGGAGATTGCTGCCGCAACGGTGCCTCACTCGTGATTGCTTTTCTGTTTCCAGG
>DATFXR010000723.1:0-3720 GCA_035315685.1 Vicinamibacterales bacterium
GCCGACTCTCCAATTCGCCAAGTCACGAACTCCAGGGAGCCACGTCTATGAAGGTCTACGACGCCGCCAGCATCAGGAACGTCGCGCTCGTCGGTCACAGCGGATCCGGGAAGACCCAGCTCGCCTCGGCCATCCTCGCAGACGCCGGCATGATCAATCGATTCGGCAAGGTCGACGACGGAACCACCGTCACCGACTTCGACGAGGAAGAGATTGCCCGCAAGCACACGCTGTCCGCGAGCCTGGCCTATGCCGAGTGGAACAAGCAGAAGATCAACCTGATCGACACGCCGGGCATGGGGAACTTCCTCGCTGACGCACGGGCCGCGCTGAGCGTCGCCGACGGGGCGCTGGTGGTCGTCGACGCCGTCGGCGGCGTGATGGTGCAGACGGAAAAGGTGTGGGAAGCGGCCGAGGAAACCGCGCTGCCGCGGCTGGTCGTCCTGAACCGCCTCGATCGCGAGCGCGCCAGCCTCGAGCGATCGCTCACTTCGCTCCGCGAGGCGTGCAACCGGACGGTGATCCCGATTCAGCTGCCGATCGGCGAAGAGAAGACCTTCCGCGGCGTTGTCGACCTGATCACGAAGAAGGCGTATACGTTCCAGACCGACGAGAGCGGCAAGTTCACCGAAGGCGCCGTCCCGGTCGAGATGAGCGGAGCGGTCGACGCGGCCCGCGAGGCGCTGATCGAGATGGTCGCCGAGAACGACGAAACGCTGATGGAAAAGTTCTTCGAGGCGGGGACGCTCACCGACGAGGAGCTCGTCACCGGACTGCGCGCGGCGACGCTGGCCGGCAAGCTGTTCCCGCTCGTCTGCACGTCGGCGACGTTGAATGTCGGCATCCAGCAGCTGCTCGACGCAATCGTGGCGTACCTGCCGTCACCCGCGGATCGGCCATTCAAGGGCGTGGCGACAGACGGCGCGGACGTGACGCGTGCCGCCGACGACAAGGCGCCGCTCTCGGCGTTCGTGTGGAAGACGGTCGCCGATCCGTTCGCCGGCCGGATCACGATGTTTCGCGTCGTGTCGGGCGCGATGAAGGCGGACTCGACGGTTCACAACCGGTCGAAAGACGCGCCCGAACGCCTGGGTCACCTGATGGTGATGCAGGGCAAGACACCGACCAATCTCCAGGAGCTCAAGGCGGGAGATCTCGGCGCCGTCGCCAAGCTGAAGGACACCTTGACCAACGATGTGCTCGGCGACAGGAGCGACACGACCGGTTTCCGGCCGATCCATTTCCCCGAGCCGGTGCTGTCGTACGCGATCGAGCCGAAGAGCCGCGGCGACGAAGACAAGATCAGCACCTCGATGCACCGCCTCGAGGAGGAGGATCCGTCGATCCGCTACAGCCGCGACCCGCAGACCAAAGAGCTGCTGCTCTCGGGTCAGGGCCAGCTGCACATCGAGGTCACGGTCGCCAAGTTGAAACGCCGCTTCGGCGTCGACGTCAACCTGAAACCGCCGCGCATCCCCTACCGCGAGACGATCAAGGCGTCGACCGAAGCGCACGGCCGCCACAAGAAGCAGACCGGCGGCCACGGCCAGTTCGGCGACTGCAAGATCAAGGTCGAGCCGCTCGGCCGCGGCGCCGACTTCGAGTTCGTCGACGACATCTTCGGCGGCTCGATCCCGCGCCAGTTCATTCCGGCCGTCGAGAAAGGCATCCAGGACGCGCGCACGCGGGGCTATCTGGCCGGTTACCCGATGGTCGACTTCCGCGTCACCGTGTTCGACGGCTCCTATCACGACGTCGACTCGAACGAGCTGTCGTTCAAGCTCGCCGGCTCACTCGCCTTCAAGGACGCGATGACGCGGGCGCGCCCGACGATTCTCGAGCCGATCATGAACGTCGAGGTCTACGCGCCGTCCGATTTTGCCGGCGACCTGATGGGCGATCTCAACGGCCGCCGCGGCCGCATCGCCGGCATGGACACGCGCGGCGCGATGACGATCATCAAGGCGCAGGTGCCGATGTCCGAGATGCTCACCTACGAGCAGCATCTGACGTCGGCCACCGGCGGACGCGGCTCGTATCACATGGAGTACTCGCACTACGACGAGGTGCCGGCGCACCTGCAGACGAAAATCATCGCCGCGGCGAAAGCGGAACGTACGGGAGTTGAGGTCGAAGAAGTCTGACCCGGAGGGGAAAGCAATCGCAGAGCGCGCCAGGGATCGCAGAGTTCTTTTTGAAATAGAAATTTCTGCGGTCTCCGCGAACTCTGCGGTTGCTACCCGTCAGCGGCGCGACGCAGCTACCCCGACCGCGACGACTGCGCCGAGCGCGACCATCGGCGGCGCAATGGTCGACAGGCTGAGCTGCAAGCGGGGCGCGCCACTGACCCGCACCTCGCGAACCGGCTTCTCCGCGCATCTCAGGATCGCCCGTGCCACGGCCTCCGGCGGCTGTGCCAGGCGGCGCCTCGCCTTCCGCTCGACATTAATCGGCCCGTACGGCAAAGGCGGCGCCTCGATGGGCACCGGCTTGACGAAACACACTTGCACAGGGGCTCCGGCCTGCCGGAGCTCGGTGCGGAGGGCGTCGGTGTAGGTGCGGACGGCCTGCTTCGAGACAAGGTCAATTCCGACAAGCGCCGCAGTGTGATCGGACACTCCGTTCCCGACGTTCACGATCGTGCCGCCACGGGATCGCATGTGCTCGACAGCCACCCTGCACCCGTACACCACCGACCAGAAGGTGAGGTCGAACAGCCTGCGCGCTTCGCGCACCGGCTGTTCGAGCAGCGCGCCGTGGAGTCCGCCGCCCGCACCGTTCACCCAGGTGTCGATGCGTCCGAACTGGCGCACCGCGGCGACGCCAATTTGTGCGATATGCCGCTCATTTCCGACGTCTGCCGCAACCGTCGTCACGCATCCGCCCTTCTGAGCGATGCGTGCGACGGCACCGGCCAGATCCAGCTGGCTCTGCGCCGCCAGCACAACCGTGGCACCGCGCTCCGCGGCAATCTCGGCAGTAGCGAGGCCGATCGCGCTCGTCGCACCGGTGATGACGATGACCTGCTCTCGCAGGCTCGGCTGGGTTGGAATCATGTCGCCGAAGCCCTGCAAAAACAAAACCCCTCTAGAGCCCGCCACGCCCGCTGCCGGGTTTCGGCGGCAGCTTGCGCGGCGGATTGTCCGCCTTGGTACCGTGCGGCACGGCGCCCGGCCGATCCGGCGTCTTGTCGCCGGTCAGGTTGTCGGTGTTGCTCTCGTCGACTTCCGGCAACATCGTCGCGTTCCACTCGAGCCACGCCGCTTCGAGCCTGGCGTAGACGTCTGGCTTGCGCGCCTTCAGGTTGGCGCGCTCCATCGGATCGTCGACGACGTTGAAGAGGAACGTGTTGTCGAGCATCTTCAGGTATTTGTCGTCGCCGATGCGCGCCGCGCGCTGCGCGTTGCCCTTGTAACGCCAGAACAGCGTACGCGGCATCGTCTTCGCCGGATCGACGAGGAACGGCAGCAGATCGATTCCGTCCGGCGGAGACGATCGATCGACGCTGCCGCCCGCGGCGGCGATGAGCGTCGGCAGCCAGTCCATGCTGATCGCGACCTGGTCGGTGGTGCGGCCTTTCGGCAGCCGCGCCGGCCACGAGACGATCGCCGGGATACGCAGCCCGCCCTCAAGGAGTTCGGTCTTCCGTCCCGTGAACGGCCACGTAGCGGAGAACCGCTCGCCGCCGTTGTCGCTGGTGAAGACGACGATCGTGTCGTC
>DATFXR010000724.1:0-11006 GCA_035315685.1 Vicinamibacterales bacterium
CGAGCTCCTCGTGCACATCTCGCCCGACATCCCGGACGATCTCGCGGGCGACCCGGTGCGCCTCGGTCAGGTTCTGACCAACATCATCAACAACGCGGTGAAGTTCACCGAGCGCGGCGAGATTCGCGTCGACATCGCACAGGCCGAACGCACCGGCCGCAAGGTGCAGCTCAAGTTGTCGGTGATCGACACCGGGATCGGCATGACGCCAGAACAGTCCGCCAGACTGTTTCAGCCGTTCACCCAGGCCGACATGTCGACCACACGCAAGCATGGCGGCACCGGCCTCGGTCTGACGATCTGCCGCCGGCTGGTCGAACTGATGGGCGGCCGCATCTGGCTCGAAAGCCAGCCGGGCGTCGGAACCACGTTCTACTTCACCGTCTGGCTCGGCATCGGCGACGAAAAAGGCACGCGGACGATCGTGCCCGACAGGCTGACACGGCTCCGCGTCCTCGTCGTTGACGACAACGCCGCGGCCCGCGAGATCCTTCGAGAGCCGCTGGTTACCATGGTCAGCCGCGTCGATGTCGTCGCGTCCGGGGAGGACGCGCTCACCGCGGTTCGCCGGCAGGATGCCTTTGCGCCGTACGACGTCATCTTCATGGACTGGCGGATGCCCGGTATGGACGGCCTGCAGGTGAGCCGTCAGATCAAGAGCGACGAGACGCTGCGCCATTCGCCGGCGATCGTACTGGTCACCGCGTTCGGACGCGAAGAAGCGCGCGACGAAGCCGAGCGGCTGCAGCTCGAGGGCTTCCTCGTCAAGCCCGTCACCAGATCAATGATTGTCGACACGCTGGTCAGCGTCTTCGCCGACTCGACCAGCGAGACGCATTCGTCGACCCAGCGTCAACCGGCGACACTCAGCGGCGCGCGGTTCCTCCTCGTCGAAGACAACGAGATCAACCAGCAGATCGCCGTCGAACTGCTGGAAGGCGCCGACGCCACCGTCACGGTCGCGAACAACGGACGCGAGGCGATCGAGATTCTGGCCGACGGCCCGCAACCGCCGGCATTCGATGTGGTGCTGATGGATCTGCAGATGCCGGACATGGACGGTTACCAGGCGACGGCCGCACTCCGAGCCAACCCGCGTTTCGCGACGCTGCCGATCGTCGCGATGACCGCCCATGCGACCATCGACGAACGCCAGCGCTGTCTCGCCGCCGGCATGAACGACCATGTCGCCAAGCCAATCGATCCGGCGATGCTGTTCGAAACCGTGCGGCGATTCTACAAACCCGCGGCAGACGCCGCGCCTGCCGCCGCAGACGCAGTCCCCCGCCCGCTTCGACGCGCGGACGTTGACAACGACATGCCGGCGATCGCGGGGCTCGACACCAACGACGGCCTGTCACGGGTCAGCCGCAATCGCGCGCTCTATCTGAAGCTGCTGCGGCAGTTCGTCGAGCAACACGCCGCCGTGGAGCAGATCTCCGGCGCGATCGCCGCTGGCGACGTCGTGCTCGCCGAGCGGCTCGCGCACACGCTCAAAGGCGTGGCCGGGAACATCGGTGCCAGGCCGGTCCACTCCGCGGCCGGCGAGCTGGAGAAGCTGCTTCGCCATCGCGCCGCCGGCCACGAGATTGAGACGGCCGTGCGCCGCCTCGCCGTCGTACTGGTGCCACTGGTCGCCAGTCTGCGGACTGCGTTGCCTCCAGTCACGTCCGCCGTTGGCGAGGAATCAGCTCATACGGCAACTGCGCCGACGCTCGCACAATCCCGCGAGGCCGGTGCGCGCTTGACGACGCTGCTCTCGGAGCTGGATCCAGGTGCAGCTGAATTCGTCAGGGCGAACCACGCGGCGCTGCGTCCGCTCTTCGCCGGCGGAACGTGGCCGACGTTCGAGCAGTTGGTCGATGGCTACGCATTTGCCGACGCGCAGGCGCAGCTGGAAGAGGCGCTCAAGACCTTCACCGCCGCCTGAAAGGCAGCCTGTGAAAAACCTGTCCGAGAGCCGCATTCTCATCGTCGACGACGTGAAGGCGAACGTCGACGTGCTCGTCAACGCTCTGCGGAATGACTACCGGCTGAGTGTCGCGCTCGACGGCGCCACGGCGCTGCGCAGCGTGCAGAAGAACCCGCCGGATCTCGTGCTGCTCGACATCATGATGCCGGACATCGACGGTTACGAGGTGTGCCGCCAGCTGCGCGCGCACGAGCCGACGCGTGAGGTGCCGGTGATGTTCCTGAGCGCGCTCGAGGACGCCAGGGACAAGGCGCACGGCTTCGAGGTCGGCGGCAACGACTATCTGACGAAGCCGTTCGAAGAACTGGAGATCAAGGCGCGGGTCCGCTCGCTGCTCAGAGCGAAGGCGTACGCCGATGCGGTGCGCGAGGCGATGGCGCGCGACCTCCGGATTGCCCGTGAGATCCAGATGGGCATTCTGCCGGCGGACATCGCCGCCACGACGAAAGGCACCGGCCTCGACGTCCACGCCGTCGTCGAGCCGGCGCGCGAAGTTGGCGGTGACCTGTACGAAGTGCTGCGCGTCTCCGATCACCGCGTCGTCGTCGCGCTCGGTGATGTCTCGGGCAAGGGGATCCCGGCGGCGCTGTTCATGGCAGTCGTGGTGAGCGTCCTCCGGACGCTGGCGAGACAGATCGCAGAGCCTGACGTGATCCTGCGGCGGCTGAACGACGAACTGGTGGAACAGAATCCGCGGGGCATGTTCGTCACGCTGCAGTGTCTCGTGTTCGACCTGGAGCAGCGACGTGTCGCCTGTGCGGGGGCCGGCCATCACCAGCTCGTGGTGCTCTCGCCAGGACGCCTGCCCCGGCTGGCGTGCCCGTCGACGGGCAGGCCGGTAGGGCTGATGCCGTTCAATCAGATCGAGCGCGAGACGCTGCCGCTCGCGCCCGGCGACACCTTGGTGCTGTTCTCCGACGGCGTCTCGGAAGCGATGAACGCCAGCGAGGACTTCTATGGCGAGGAACGACTGCTCGCCACGCTGGGCGCCGCGTCCGGGGCCACACCCGAGGACATAGTGACGCGCGTGCTCGCCGACGTTCGCGCGTTCGCGGCCGGCGCGAAGCAGTCCGACGATATCTCGGTCGTGGCGGTGCGATACGCGCCGTGACCGGGACCCTTCCTCAGCGCTGCGTGAACCATAGAACCTGCCACGCGACCGCGAACGTCGTGAAGTTCGTGCCCGTCCGGACGATCACCCCCGACGCGTACGCCACCTTGCACGAATAGCGGTTCCCGACCGGCAGCGACAGCGTGACGCCGAGCCGCGAGTTGTTCACCGTAGGGGATTGATCGCCATCGTCGATGCGTGTGCTCCCACCTGAGTACCAGGTGCTGTCGGCGGCGAGCCACAGGCGCGGCTTGAAGGAATAACTGAGGTGCGCCTGCACCGAGAACAGCGGATCCTGCGAGCGCTTGCGGCCGCCTGGATAGAAGTCGTCGTTGGACGTGAACAGCCAGGTGGCGAAGTACGCGTCCGCGTCGAGCTTGCGAATCGGAATGGAAATGCCGACTTCGGGCTTGAACGCCCAGCGGTTGTTGCCGATGTTGATCAGCTTCGAGTCGTAGTACTGTCCTGCGGGCGCCGACACCGTCAGGCTCGCACCCACGATCGTCCGGCGCGGCGCCCTGACGAACTCGCGAACCGACATTGCGGGGTTACCGCGAAGGTTCACCGAGAACCTGAACTGGGTATCGGCCAGCCCGGACCGCGAGATCGCCGCGGCCTGCTCGCCAACTTTCCCGCTCACGTCCGCGAGCGCGTACGGCACCGCTACCGTTGCCAGGGCGAGATCGCCGAACAGATTGAACGAGTGACCGACCGCGGCGACGAACCCCTGCACCCTGGCATCGACGTCGCTGATCGGGAGCGTCGGGTCGAAGACCACTCCACCGCTCGAGTGACTGTAGCTGCCGACCAGGAAATTCGCGCCGACCGGCGACGCAGAATACGCTTTCGGCTCCATGTCCTGCGCGCGGGCGCGCCCCGCCGCGAGCGTTGCGCACAGGACGACAGCAACCGGGACGCGTCTCACGCGCGGACGTGATAGCGGGCAACCACCGCCGTCACGTCGTCGTCGGTGCCCGATGCAACCGCGCGGGCCACCAATGCCGCGCACTGCGCCTCGATGCGGGGCGTGGTCACGAGAATCCTGGCGATATCCTCGTCGCTGACCGCGTCGGTCAGACCGTTCGTGCACAGGAGCACCTGATCGCCGTCGGACAACGTCATCCGCTCGACGTCGATTGCCGGATCGATCGTGCCGGCGCCGAGAGCGTCGGTGAGGATGTGGTGCAGGTCCGACGCCATGTGCGTCAAGTCGAGGAACGGCGGCCCCGGTGTGTTCTGCGGATGTGTGTGATCGCGCGTCAGCGGGATCAACGCACGGTCGCGGAGCAAGTAGGCGCGCGAGTGGCCGACGTGCGCGAAGAAGAGGTCGCGGCCACCGGTCACAACGGCCGTCAGCGTGGTGTGGAGAGGGACGTCCGCGCCAGCGCGGTTGATCTGCAGCAGTGTCGTGTCGATGTGACCATAGAACATGGCGATTCGTTCGATGATGCTCTGCGCAATCTCTTCGTCGACGCGCAGGCGCCACTGGCCGAACCGCAGCGCCAGTTCCAGGAGTCCGAGGATCGCGACGCGACTGGCCACTTCGCCCGATCGCCCCATGCCGTCGGCGATGACCATGGCGTAGGCGTACTCGTCGAAGCGTGGCGCGAGCGTACTCGTCGGCAGGCTGGTGAGCAGCGTCTCCTGGTTCCTCGCGAACCGCGTCACCAGGTAGTGATCCTGGTTGACGGCATGCGACGCGGCGCGGTGCGATCGAGCGGCGAATTCGGCCCGCGTCGTCGCCGACAACGGTGGAAACGCTTCCCCGCCTTTGAACAGCAGCGGGCTGAAGGCGGGCGTGCCGCCTCGTTCGTCGCTCACCGAACGCTCACAGCTCGGCGCGGCCGCCGGCGACGGCGCGATCGTGGAGTTTGTGATTGAGCCCGCGCGCGACCGCCAGCCAGCCGACAACACAGGCGACGTTGATCGCGGCAAAGCCGGTGATGCTGAGGCCGGTCAGCTCGCCGGTGTACACGACGCCCGCCTGCAGCACATCGCCCGCACGCTGGCAGAACGAATCGACCGCCTGCTTGGCCTTGTACTTGGCTTCACGGCTCGTCGGCAGCCACAGCGCCTGCTTCGTCGTGTTCCCCAGCGAATAATCGAGGCTGTTGTCGGCGATCTTGACCCAGCGGATGAACGCGAACGACGGCGCGAGCAGCATGCCGAGGTAGCCGAGCATCGCCACGATCGGATGAATGAACAGCGCGCGTGCCACGCCGAGGAACTTGAAGACCCGCGACACGACGAACATCTGCAGCAGGAAGCCGATCAGATTCACCCATCCGAAGTAGCTGCTGTAGGTCTCGCCGATGAATTGCTGACGAGCCGCCTCGCCCTCCGGGCCTCCGCCGTGAGCGGCAATCGCGGCGTTCACGACGTACTTGCCGAACAGGTACTCTCCCGAGGTGTTGACGACGTTCAGCAGCAGGACCAGCAGCGCCATCAGGGTGAGATACCGATCGGACAGCAGCATGCTGAAGCCCGACGGACCGCCCTCGAGCTTCTGATCGACGACGGCTTTCGCCTTCGGACTGCGCGCGGTGATGCCGTTCGCGACCCGTGCGAGCACGACGCAGAGCACGAGCAGAGCCGCGCCGCCGATCAACAGCCGTGACGTCCCCTGGGAGGAGACGATCTGTCCGGCGCGAATCGATCCGACCCAGGCGCCCAGGCTGCTGCCGACGCCGAGCAGCGGAAACAACCGCTTGCCCTGATCTTCGCGGTACAGATCGGCGGCAAAGCCCCAGAACTGCGCGATCACCATCACGTTGAAGATGCCGACCCAGAGGAAGAACACGATCCCGACGCGCAGCCCGTTTTCGAGCGCCAGCAGAAACAGCAGCAGGTTCGACGCGAAGAACAGCGTCACCCATTGAATGAGCTGGACACGGTTGACACGGGACGCCAGTGCACCGTACGCAGGCACGAGCGCGAGCAGCATCACCGCCTGGCCGGCCGACGAATAGCTCTTCACTTCGGCGCCGCCCTCGCTGAGGATGAATCCTTCGCGCGCGGTCTTCAGCAGGTAGTAGCCGTACAGCAGGAAGAACATCGTCCCGGTCATCAGCAGCGCGCTGGTGGCCTCGCCGCGATGAACGTCCGCAATCGGCGAGAGCAGGCGTTCGATCAATCCCTTGTCGGGCGCAGGCTCTTTGGAGTCGGCGACGGCGGTTGCGGGCGTTGCGGTCATGGCCGCTCCTTCGACGCCGTCGGTGTCGGTGCGGCTCCGGCGCCTGCCTGATCCGGCAGCCGCTCGAGGCCGACGAGCTTCCAGCCGCCCGCCGTCCGCCGGAAATGTGTGCGCAGCGGCTGCTGCCACGTGGGATGGCTCGCACTGTCGGCACTGATGTCAACCTCGACGAACGCGCCTGTCGTGACCGGCAGACCGCTCGGCGCGGACAACGACGTGGTCGCGCTCTCGGTGCGTCCGATCGGCGTGGACGCACCGGTGGCGTTGTCGAAGCGGGACCAGGCGGCACGGTACATCGTCGGGGCTTCAGCAAAGCCGGACGCGACGGCGGCATTCTCGAATGTCAGCTGGCCGTTGACGCCGAGCGTCGGGTTGACGATCGGATTGATGGCGGGCAGATACGCGCGGCCGATGGCGTCGCGCCGCTTGATCAGAACGGCTGCGAGATGCGCCTCTGCCGCAGCATCGCTGTACGCGCCGGTATGCACCGCCGCCCGGATCAGGTCGTCGGTGAACGCCATCACGCGCCGCGCCGCCCAGAACGCGTCGTCGGCGCGCAGCTCGGTGTAGGCGGCAACCGGCGTCTGCGGCTTCCAGGTCGTCGGATCGAAACGCTCACCCTCGAACAGTCCGATCGACGGGTATTCGGTGTACGGCACCGTCTGCCACGGACTGAGCGCAAAGCCGTAGCTGAAGAACCGGCGCTTGGTCGCCGGCCCGTCGTAGTAGTGCTCCCAGCCCATGTCCCATTCGTGCAGGTTGTTCGCCATGCCGAAGGTCGAGCCGACGTCCTGCAGGTAGTGCTTGACGATCGAGCGGCCGTTCTCTTCGACGAGCGTGTCGAGCGTGTTGGCGGCCTTCCAGTCGACGAGGTTCGTCCACGCGCCGAAGACGCGCAGCGCGCGCAGCTCGCGGCGGCGCTCGTGCGGAACGAGATCGTTCGGATCGTCGGAACGGGTGCCCTGATAGCGGAACGGACCGAGCACCTTGCCGGGCAGCAGCCGTCCCGCTGACGCGCGAAAAGTGCCATCGGGGCTGCGTGCCGCGCGCTCGGCGACGCGGTCGATGTCGTCGCGCGTGAACGGAGTCCGCGCACCCGACGGGCGCCGCACCGTCGCCTTCGGATCGATCTCGACGCGCGCCGGCTCCACGCGCGTGATGAACGTCTCGACCATGTTGTAGCCGAGCGCCCAGAAGAGCTTCGTCGCGACCTCGACGGCGCCGGTGCTGGCTTCGGGAAATTCCGGCGCGTCGAACTGGAGGAACCAGATCTGTCCGTTCGCGTCCTTTGCGGTGAACCCAGGATTGGTGCCCGAGGACTTCTCGCGGAGGAGCGTCCACTTCTCCGGCGACGGCAACGTGTCCGAGTTGACGCCCCGCGCGATCTGCTCGGCCGTAACCGGCACCGTGCCGATCCGGTTCGTGAACCAGCTGGAGTCCGGGACTTCGTCGATGGTGTTCAGGTTGCCGGCGCGTGTGTTCGACGGCGTGCGCGACGCGTTGACGAACAGGTTGTACGAATACTCGTAGAAGAGGTCGATGTCGAGCGGCTTGGCATCTGCCGCGCTGCGGCTCTCTGGCGCGCGCGTAATTGGGTCATCGTCGTAGAACTTCCGGCCCGCCGTCGAGACTGCCGCGACGGCGCCGATGCCGGTCAGCAGCAGGAGGAACGCCAGCTGTCTTCGCATCATGACCTCAGAACACCTGCGAGGCAGAGAAGTTCAGCACGAAGCCTTCGTTTCCTTTCGCGAGCTCGATGCGGAGCGGCGTGGTGATCGGACCGTGGAACCGGAAGCCGAATCCGAAGTCGGTCTTCATGCCGTCCAGCGTCAGGTCGCTGCGCCGCGCCGCGACCTTCCCGGCGTCGTAGAAGAGAGCCATCTCGACAAATCGATTGATGTTCGCACGCCACTCTCCCTGCAACAGCAGGCTGTTCAAATCGCGCAGGCGCCACGAATCAAAGGCGCGCAAATCGGATCCGCCGCTGAACGACGGCATCATGAAGAAGGGGATCGTCTGGCCGCCCTTGTCGTAGGTGGTCTGCGCGAAGGCGTGGAAGGCGAGCACCCAGGCTTCCCGCAAGATCGGAAAGTGCTGGATCGCCTCGTAGTCGACCTGATTGAACCCGTACAGCTTGTCAGTGTCGGCGTAGTCGTGCACCGTGACGCCGTAAAAGCCGCCGCGTCGGGTATAGCCGCGCGCCGGCCGCGAGTCGAATCCGAACATTCCCTGCGTGTGAATGTAAACGGGCGACGCGCCCAGACCGGGAAGTGTCGCCGGCGTGTAGACGGTCTCGACTGACGGCGAGCTTCCAGACCCCGAGCCCTGATTCCACTGCGACAGCTCGAAGTTGCCGCGGACGACGAAGAGCTTCCTCGTTGGAAAAACCTCGAGCCGCGCATGTAGGTAGGGCTGCGTGAAGCCGTAGTTGGTCAGGCTCTGCTGCTGCGTGTTCTGGCCCAGGCCGAAGAAGTTGACTGCCGTCGCTTCGCGCCACCCGCCAATCACCGAAAGCGTACCGCGGCGTTTGAACAGACCGGGCGCGAGGAACTCCGTCTCGAGCCGCTTGTACCCCGACGGCGTGATGCTGCCGCGGAAATCGATCATGTTGTAGGAGCTCACGTAGCGCTGGTAGCCGGCGCCGACCGTGAACCCGCCACCCGAATAGGCGTTCTGCCAGAAGGCGTGCCAGTGCATCTGGCCGCTCAGGAACACGTCCGAGATGCGCGCGACGTACTCCTCCGCCTTGCCTGCCCTCGCCGGCTTCAGCGCCTCGGCCTTCGCCTGCTCGGCCTGCTCGATCAGCTCGGTACGGGACGCCGCATCCTGCATGGACGCCGCATCCTGGGCGTACGCTGCGCCTGCCTGCGACACGATGGCGAAAACCAGGATCGCTGCCGACCGTTTCATGGACTACCTCGTCACCGAGACCATCACACCCCCGCCGCCGGGGACCGACAACGGCGCGAACGTCACGCGTGAGTCGCGCATGTGCAGCGTGACCGTCCGTCCCGACGCGATGCCGAGGAACGCGCCGAACACCACGTCGCTCGCCCAGTGCTGGTTGTCGATCACGCGCGACACCCCGGTGTAGGTGGCGGCAAGGAACGCCGGCACGCCCAGCTTCCAGCCGAAGTGCTCCTGCAGAACCATCGCCGTCGCGAACGAGTTCGACGCGTGGCCGGATGGAAACGACCGAGGATCGCCGTTCGGCCGCGTCCGGTTCGTCGCGAGCTTGATCGCGTAGGTCCAGCTCACTACGGACAGCTGCGCGCGCAAGAGATCGCGGCCGACGGCGGCATTGCGATCGCTGCCTGTAGCTGCGCCGATGCCCCACCACGCGATGGCGAGCGGAATCTGCACGTACTGCGAGCCGTATTCATGCCCGCCGGACAGGCTGGATGGATTGTTGTCCACGACCCACTGGTGGATGGTGTCGTCGCCGGCATGCATCACGAGCGCGGCAGCGCCGCCGAACCCGAGCCATTCCGCGTTCTCGACCGAGAAGAAATGCTGGTAGTCGCTCCCGACATCGCGAACGAAACGGCCGGCGAAACTCCCCTCGTCATCCTGCTGCGCGAAGGCAGGCGCGGACACGGCAACGAGTATGGCAACGACCAGCGCCTTCCACATCAATCGCGTCCCTTCGTCGAATCGGCAGATCATCGGGTCGATGGCCGTCGGCGGGCGGCCACCGACCGTTGTTCGCGTGTCAGCGTCTGCGGCCGCCGCCCGCCCGTGCGCCGCCGCTCGGGCGATAGCTGCCGGTCGAGCGGGAGCCGCCGCTGCGTGCCGCCCCGTAGTCCCGCGTCCGCGTCGCGCCTTCGCTGCGCGCGGCGCGATCGCGATTGAGCTGTCCCACGGTGTCCGCGCCGGCCGACGCCCCGCCGCGACGATCGGCTGGCGTCGCCGCCGCGCCTCGATCGCGCTGCGTCGGCGCCGCGCTTCGATCGCGCTGCGTCGGCGTCGGCGTGTTCACCGAATTCCAGCCGCCGTTCTCGTATTTCTGCCAGCTGCCGTCCTGGCGTCGATAGACGTTGCCGTCGCGGCCGGCGTAGACGTCGCCGCTGCCGGTGCGCGCGACGCCCGAATTCCCGCTCGGGCCGCGCCTGGTGATCGCTTCACCGCCACCGCTTCCCTGCGTGACGCGCGTCGTCGTGCCCGTGGCACGATTGGTCACGCGCGAGGTCTGCGCCCACTGGTTGCCGCGCTGCACCGACGTCGAACCCCAACTCCCGTAGACGCCGGCGCCCTGCTGCGTGCGCGCGTAGGTGCCGGTCCGCGGGTTGTACGCCTCGGCGACGCCGCGCGCGCCGTACGGGCCCCAGGCCGCCGCACCCCGCGCGTAGGTCCCCGTCCGCGGGTTGTAGCGCGCGGCGACGCCGGCGCCGCCGTACGGGCCGTACCACGCCGCGCCGCGACCGTACACGCCGGTCCAGGGGTTGTACCAGGCGCCGTATCCGTAGGTGGGATAGAACGGATAGTAGACGGGATAGAAGCCGCCGTACCAGACGTACGGCGGGTAATACCATCCGGTGCCCCAGACAGCGCAACCCCACGCGACCATCATGCCGGTGTAGCCGGCGACGGCCGCGTACGTCACCCACTCATCGTCGTTGTCCTCGACGGTGACGTAGGTCACGTGATGCACGGGCGAACTGGACGGAATCTCGTAAATCTGGCTCGGGACCGATCCGGTGACTTCCCATGGGCCGCTCGCGCTGCGCGCC
>DATFXR010000725.1:0-2985 GCA_035315685.1 Vicinamibacterales bacterium
TGCACCTCCTCGAACTGATCCCGACCGCCGAGACCGATCGCGCGGTCGTCGAGGCGGTTGCCGGGTTCGCCGATCATCGTCTCGGCAAAGGCGTCGTGGTCGCGAAGGACACACCGAATTTCATCGCCAACCACATCGGCGTGTTCGGCGTCGCGCAGGTACTCCGCGCGCTCGCATCGGGCAGGTACACCATCGAGGAGATTGACGCGATCACCGGACCGGCGCTGGGCCGTCCCAAGAGCGCGACGTTCCGCACGATGGACATCGCCGGCCTCGACGTCCTCGCCCACGTCGCGCGGAACCTGCACCTGGATCTCCCGCTCATCGACGCGATGATCGAGCGCGGCTGGATTGGTGACAAAGCCGGCCAGGGCTTCTACAAGCGCGTCAAGGCCGCGGGAGCTACCGAGATTCAGACGCTCGATCCGCAGACGCTGACGTATCGCGCGAAACAGCCGCCGAAGCTGCCGGCGCTCGACGCGGCGCGATCGATCGACGACACGCGCGAGCGCATCAAGACGCTGGTTGCCGGCAGAGACAAGGTCGGCGAGTTCCTCCGCGAGACGCTCGAACCGACGCTTCGCTACACCGCGAAGGTCACTCCCGATATCGCGTATTCCCCGGAAGACGTCGATCGCGCGATGAAGTGGGGCTTCGGCTGGGAACTCGGGCCGTTCGAGACGATGGACGCGATCGGGCTGGCGACGGAGGCGACCGCAGAACGACGTGCAGCTCCGCCCTTTCCGGGTGGACGACAAGAGCTCGCGATCCTCAAGTCTGCCAGGGATCGCAACGCGGTCGTGAAGAAGAACGCCGGCGCGAGTCTGATCGACATCGGCGACGGCGTGCTTGCGCTCGAGTTCCATTCGAAGATGAACGCGATCGGCGGCGACACGATGCAGATGATCCGCGCCGGCGTCAAGGAAGCCGCCGCAAACTTCGCGGCGCTCGTCGTCGGCAACGATGCACCCAACTTTTCCGTCGGCGCGAACCTGATGCTCCTGCTGCTCGAAGCGCAGGAAGGCAACTGGGACGACATCGAGCTCGGCCTGCGGACCTTCCAGGATGCGACGCAGGCGCTGCGCTTCGCGGACGTCCCGGTCGTCGTGGCGCCGGCCGGGATGACGCTCGGCGGAGGCTGCGAGATCGTCCTGCACGCCGACCGTGTGCAGGCCGCCGCCGAAAGCTACATCGGGCTGGTCGAAGCCGGTGTCGGATTGATTCCCGCGGGCGGCGGCACGAAGGAAATGGTCGCGCGCGCCGTTGACGATCTTCCGCAGCCGCAGACCGACCTGCTGCCGTTCTCGCAGCGGGTGTTCGAGACGATCGGGTTCGCGAAAGTCTCGACCAGTGCCGCCGACGCCCGCCGGCTCGGGTTCCTCGACGAGGCCGACAACGTGACGATGAATCGCGACCGGGTGCTCTCCGACGCCAAGGCGCTCGCGCTGGAACGCGTGCGCGAGGGGTATCAGCGGCCGGCGCCTCGCACGGCGATTCCGGTCGGCGGCGAGAGCGTGCTCGCGGCATTGAAGCTCGGCGTCCACCTCGCATGGCGCGCCGGCCGCATCTCCGACCACGACGCCGTCGTCGGCCGGACGCTGGCCAACGTGATTGCCGGCGGCGCACTGCCACATCAGACGACGGTGAGCGAACAGTATCTGTTGGATCTCGAGCGTGAGGCGTTTCTGAAGCTGAGCGGCGAGCGTAAGACACTGGAGCGAATCCAGCACACGTTGAAGACAGGCAAGCCGTTGAGGAACTGACGGCCGCCCTGAAGGGTGGCCCTGCAGGTGTAGGTTCGCCCTTTCAGGGCGAACGAGGGCTATGCACATCATCGACCGAGGCAGTGGTCCACCGCTCGTGCTGATTCCCGGCCTCCAGGGCCGATGGGAATACATGCGCCCGGCGGTGGAGGCGCTGTCTGCGTCGTTTCGGGTGATCACATTCTCACTCGCGGGCGCCGCGCTCGACCTCCTCGCCGATCAGGTCGCAACGGCGCTCGACGACACGCAGATCGACCGCGCGGCGATCTGCGGCGTGTCGTTCGGCGGGCTGGTCGCGGTCCGGTTCGCCGCCAGGCACGCATCGCGCTGCAGCGCGCTGGTGCTGGCGTCGACGCCCAGGCCGGCACTGCAGCTGCGACGCCGGCATCAGGTGTACCTGAAGGCGCCATGGATCTTTGGCCCCGTATTCCTCGCAGAGTCACCGTGGCGGCTGCGGCCAGAGGTCCGCGTCGCGATTCCAGATCGCAGAGCGCGACGCGCCTTCTCGCTCGCGGCCTTGAAGACACTGGTCTTGGCCCCGGTATCGCTCTCGATGATGGCGTCGCGGGCGAAGCAGGTCGTGACGACAAACCTGGAGGGGGACTGCGCGCGAATCTCGGCCCCGACGCTGATCGTCACCGGTGAGGCACACCTGGATTACGTCGTGCCGGTCGAAGGATCGTCGGTGTATCAGCGGCTCATCCCGCACGCGCGGACGAGCGTGCTGAAGCGGACCGGACATCTCGGTTCGATCACGCGGCCGGAGGAGTTCGCCGCGATCGTGCGCGGATTCGTCGAAGGACATCGTGATGCCGCGGCTTGACATCAGCGGGCCGGCCGGCCGGCTCGAATGCCTGCTCGACGAGCCGGCGACGCCCGGCACGATCGACGGCGACGGGCGCGCCGGGAGCGGCAGCCGCCGCGCCGTGCATGCGGCGGTCGTCTTCGCGCATCCGCATACCGAATACGGCGGCACGATGCACACGAAGGTGGTGTATCAGACGGCGAAGGCGTTGAGCCGAATCGGCTGCGCCGTCCTGCGATTCAACTTTCGTGGCGCCGGCGCCAGCGCCGGGACGTTCACCGACGGACCCGGCGAGCGGGAAGACTTCCGCACCGCGCTGGATGTCATGCACGAACGGTATCCAGAGGCGCCGATGTGGGCCGGCGGGATGTCGTTCGGATCGTACGTCGCGTTGACCGCGGGCGCAGAGGATCCGCG
>DATFXR010000726.1:0-4579 GCA_035315685.1 Vicinamibacterales bacterium
AGCGCCGGCCGGGCGCGTTCATGGCGGATGCTATGATCGCAGACGCGCAGGAGACGCACAAATGAAGCGTGGCGACGGGATCTTGTTCAGCGGCGGCGCGGCGGGCGCCGAGGCGGCGTTCGGCGCGTGCGCCGAGGCGCATGGTGTCGAGGAAGTCAACTTCACCTTCGACGGCCACAAGATCGAGCGGCGCCGCGGGGTCCGCGTGCTCAACCACGAGGAACTGCAGGCCGGGGATGTCAGCCTCGAGTACGTCTCACGCCTGATGCATCGCCGCTACACCGACGCGCCGACGATCCGCAGGGTCCTGCAGACGCTCTGGTATCAGGTCAACAACGGCCAGGAAATCTATGTCGTCGGCGTGATTCAGGAGGACGGAACCGTGCGCGGGGGCACAGGATGGGGCGCCGAGTTCGCGAAACTGTGCAACAAGCCGCTTCATGTCTACGACCAGGAGAAAAAAGGCTGGTTCACCTGGAGCGGATCGGACTGGCAGCAGCGCGCGAGCGCCGATTCACCGGTGATTAGCCATCGGCATTTCACCGGGAGCGGCACCCGCACGCTGCAGGATCACGCACGGCGCGCGATCGACGAGCTGTTCAATCGGTCGTTCGACTGATCACGGTCCGGGTGAAGCCGCACACGACGAGATCACGGTCCGGCGGAAGCCGGACACTACGAGCCGGTGATCAACCCTTGACGCTGCACGAGGCACTGATGCGCTGCAGCGATCGTACCTGCATCTCGTGGCCGTTGAGGACTCCGGTCACGCTGACGCGCTGGCCGACGTGGGACGATAGTTTCGCGCTCTTCGCCGCGTCCACCACATCGACCGGCGCCGACCCCTTCTTCAGGAAGCCGGTCTTCCAGCTCCTCGTCTTCGGCGCGTAGTCGCCCGACGTGTCCTTCAACCGGAATGTCTCGTCGTTGCGCTCGAGGCATCCGGTAATCGTCACCGCCGCCACCTGCGGAGCGGACGTTTTTGGTTCGACCGGCGGCGGCACGGTCGGCGGCTCTGCGACGGCGGCCGGCGTCGCCGGCGCGGCTGGCGAGGCCGATGCAGTCGTGTGCGCCTGCGCGCGCGCCGCGCCAGCGTCGGGCCGCACATCGGACGTCGCGGCACCAATCACCATTGCGGCGCCGAGGAAGCACAGCACGCCAATCACCATCGTCCGTGTGCTCATCGTGCTCAGCGCGTTCGCGAATCGCGAACCGCCCTTCGCGCGCGATTTCTTCGGCCGCTCGATTTTCTTCATCCGCATGGGCACCCTCCTCGAACCCTTCATGGATGGGCTGGTAGAGCAATTGGAGTACCGGACCGGCGATTGCCGGGGGTAACTGCCCATGGACTCGGGAGTTGGCTCGATGTCGCCGCGGCCGGCAACGGCGGCGGGAACGAGGGGTGGCGCGAAATCCGTGATCCCGCGACGAATCCTGGTACTACGAAGATCACGAAGCGTTCACGACGATTCGCGCCTCTTCTTCTTGATCGCCTCCCATCCGTCGAGGCGACGCTTGATCTCCTTCTCGAAGCCGCGCTCCGTCGGGTCGTAGTACTTGCGCCCTTCGAGTGCGGGCGGCAGACATGCCATGTCGGCAATCGCGTCGTCCTCGTCATGCGCGTACTGGTAGCCCTTGCCGTAGGCGAGATCCTTCATCAGCTTGGTCGGCGCGTTTCGCAAATGCAGCGGCACCGGCTCCGCGACGTCCTTGTCCGCGTCCAGGGCGGCATGGCTGTAGGCCTCGTACACGGCGTTGCTCTTGGGTGCGGTCGCCAGGTACAGCGCGGCCTGCGCCAGCGCGGTATTGCCCTCCGGCATGCCGATGAAGTGGACGGCGTCTTTCGCCGCGACCGCCACCGTGAGCGCCTGCGGATCGGCGTTGCCGACGTCTTCGGACGCGAAGCGCACCAGCCGGCGCGCGATGTACAGCGGATCCTCGCCGGCCTCGACCATTCGCGCCAGCCAGTACACGGTCGCGTCGGGATCGCTGTTGCGCATCGACTTGTGCAGCGCAGAGATGAGGTTGTAGTGCTCTTCGCCGGACTTGTCGTAGAGCAGCGCCCGCCGCTGGATCGCCTGTTCGACGCGCGCGACGTCGACGCGGCGATCGCCCTCGGCGCGGGGCGCCGCCGCGACGCTCAACTCGAGGAGGTTCAGGGCGGCGCGCGCGTCGCCGTTGGCGTACATCGCGATCGCGTGCAGCGCATCCTCGTCAACCGCCACCGGTTCGGCGCCGAGACCGCGTTCACGATCCGCGAGCGCGCGCCGGACGATGCCCTCGACCTCGCCGGTGGTCAGGCCATGCAGCACGAAGACCTTCGATCGTGACAGCAGCGCGGCATTGACCTCGAACGACGGGTTTTCGGTCGTCGCGCCGATCAGCACGATGTCGCCGGCTTCGACGCGCGGCAGGAACGCGTCCTGCTGCGCCTTGTTGAAACGGTGAATCTCGTCGATGAACACGATCGTCCGCTGACCGGTGGTGCGGCGCAGGCGCTCGGCGTCGCTCATCACCTCGCGGATTTCCTTGATGCCGGCGAGCACCGCGCTGAACGAGATGAACCTGGCTTTGGTCGTGTCCGCGATGATCCGCGCGAGCGTGGTCTTGCCGGTGCCTGGCGGACCCCAGAGGATGATCGACTGAAGCAGATCGCGCTCGATCGCTTCGCGGAGCGGTTTGCCCGGCGCGAGCAGATCCTCCTGACCGACGAACTCATCGAACGAGCGCGGCCGCATCCGCTCGGCGAGCGGAGCGGTGCCCGCAGCCGTCCGCCTCGCGCTCGGCCCGCGGTTTCTGTCCGGCGAAGGCGGGTCGAACAGCGAATCCATCACACCGTGGTTTTTTCGCGGGTTGGCTCGGGTCGCGTGCTCGGGCCGCTTCGTGCTCGCGTCTCGCTCCGGGTTGTCGTGCTCCGCTGGCGGCGCGCCTCGTACAGCACGACGGCGGCGGTGACCGCGGCGTTCAGCGACTCGACCGGCGGCTGCATCGGAATCGTGACTCGCTCGTCGGCCATCGCGACGAGATGTTCCGGCAGTCCCGCGCCTTCGCCGCCGATCAGCAGCGCGATTGGACCGGTGAGGTCGATCTCGAACAGCATCCGGCCCGCGCGCGGCACCGTCGCGACGATCCGGCAGCGATGGCGGCGCGCGCCGTCCACTGCCGCCTGCGGATCGCCGCCGCCGATCGGCAGGCGCAGCGCGCTGCCCATCGAGCCGCGCAGCGCCTTCCAGCCGAACGGATTCGCGGAGGCTCCGGCTGCGACGACGCCGGTCGCGCCGGCGGCCTCGGCGACGCGCACGATCGCGCCGAGGTTGCCAGGATCCTGTACATCGACGGCGAGGACCGCGAGCGGCGCCGGCCTGGCATAGATGTCGTGCATGCGCGCCGCAGGTCGATCCGCGAGTGCGACGATGCCGCTCGGCGATCGCAGTGGACTGATCGCGTCCATTACCGCAGCGGTCACGGTCGCGACGTTGATCCCGCGCTGCGACAGCGTGGTCACGAGCTCGTGAATATCGGGCTTTGCGAGTGACGCCTGCGTCACTGCGGCAAGCGTGACGACGATCTTCGCAGCCAGTGCATCACCGACCAGATGCGGGCCGTCGAGGAGCATGACCGCGCCAGCATCACCGCGCGCCGCATCGCGGAAACGCGCGACGAGCGGGTTGTGACGGCTGGTAATGGTCATTCGAGGCAAGGATAGCACTGTGGTACGATTGACCGGCCCATGACAGAAACGATGAAGGATCGTTTGATCCGCAAGTTCGAGGACGAGATTCAGACGCTCAATCACGAACTGAAACTGGAGCTGCCAAAGGAGATCAAGCGCGCGCGCGAGCTCGGCGATCTGCGCGAGAACGCGGAGTACGCGGCCGCCAAGGAGCGTCAGCGGCTGGTCGAATCACGGATCAGCCTGCTGCAGAAACGGGTGTCCGAGATCGCGCTCCTCAATGTCGATCGCATTCCGAAGGATCGCGCCGGCTTCGGATCGACTCTTCATGTCGTCGAGGACAACGGCGAGAAGCTCGTGTTTCAGCTGGTGATGCCCGAAGATGCGGATGCGGCCAGAGGACTCATTTCCACCACGTCGCCGATCGGACGCGCGCTGATCAACAGGGAACCGGGCGACAACGTCAGGGTGGCGACGCCGGGCGGGACCCGCGAGTTCGAGATCGTCAAGCTGATTACCATCCACGACGAAGCGTCCGACTAACCGATCGGTTGCGATGCCGACCTCCTCCTTCGGCGCCGAACCTTATTCTCCCCAACGTCGCACCGCGCTCGTCCTCAGCGGCACGGGCACGGCCGGCGCGTACCACGCGGGCGCGCTGCGGGCGCTGCACGAAGCGGGCGTCAAGATCGACATCGTCGCCGGGCGCGGCATCGGCGTCATCGGCGCGCTGTTCGCGGCGGTCGACGGCGCGCAGCGGTTGTGGGACGACAAGGGATTCTGGCGCAGCGCCGACGTGCAGGGCCTCTACCGGTGGCGGCTGGCGCCGCGCACGGTCGTCTGGGCGTTCGCCGTCTCGATCGCGATCGTTGCCGTCCCGCTGTTCGCGGTTGCAGTCGGCCTGGT
>DATFXR010000727.1:0-10384 GCA_035315685.1 Vicinamibacterales bacterium
GCTGTTGCCGGTGACGTTCAACGGCATCGGGACGAGCCAGGCGGCGTTCGTCTGGTTCTTCGGACGGGCGGGCGTCGCGGCGCCCGCCGCCTTCGCCCTCTCGATCCTCTTCGTCGCGCTGGGAGTCGTCGGCAATCTGCCGGGCGGCCTGCTCTATGCGCTTGGTGATCGGAGATCACCACGTAGGACACGTAGCGTGGGCGTCCGCCCTCGCGATCGCATTTGAACCACCGAGACACAGAGGCACAGAGGCACAGAGAAGAACGTCCCAGGCCGCAGACGCGCGGCGATTCTGCGCAGGAAGCGCGTCGCACGCCGCCGCGACGCGGCGGGCCAACTGATCGGCCGGCTTCGCCGGCCGACGTGCGACGCTCTCCCTTCGACCTCCGTGTCTCTGTGTCTCCGTGGTTATTACGGCGTGCTCGGATCAATGGCCGGCACGCACTGTGACGGATCCACGAAGTCGTTGTCCGAGAACCCCGGTGCGTTGGCGCCTCCCGGACCCGCGTCGCCGATGATCTTGAACAAGTGGCCGTCGGCGAAGCAGAGGCGGCTCGCCGAAAAGCTGTATCCGGCCCACAGCACGACGTTTTCGCCGCTGTTCTTGATCAGGAGACCCGCGCCCTCAGTGCGAAGCAGCCAGGCGACACGTTTCACGACCTCGAGGTCGCCGACCGAATCGGTCGGCCGCACGGCGTTCCAGACGCACGTCACCAGGGCGGTCGAGGTCAGGCCCGCGCAGGCCTGCCAGTTGCCGATCGGCCTGTTGTACGCCGGGGGCTGCTGCGGCGTCGTGAAGGAGGCCATCGACGACCACGGGCCGGCGGCACCCTGATATTCCGCGCGGACGCGCCATGTGTACCGCTTCAGCGGCGTCAGCGTGGTCGTGACCGTGTAGGTCGGACCCGCCACCAGGCCCGAATCGACGACGAGCGTGCTCGCGTCGTTGAACACCTGAAACCGGTACTGCAGTGCGAGCTGCGCGTACTGCGGCGTCGCGGCACCTGCCACGAGCGTGGTTGACGAGAGCGACGACGACCGCGCGTCGTTGACCGGCGACTGAACGGTCGGCGCCGACGCCTTCAGCGACGCGTCCGGCACCGTAGTCGGCGTTGTCGTCGCCGGCGAGAGCGGCGTAGACGAGGAGCTGCAGCCGGCGAACGACGCCGCCGCGATCGACGCGACCACCATCGGCAGCATCGAGCGGTGTGTCAGGCGCATCATCGGACCACCTCCAGCGCGCTGCCAAGTGACGCCGGGCGCGGTCCGGCGCCGATCCAGACGTTGCGGTAGGTCGCGCCCGGGAACGATCCGTCTTCTTCACCGAACGGGCCGTTGTTGGCACCGAGGTACGCGAAGTGCGGCGTCGGATTGTAGGTGGCCGCGCCGGCCGGGAAGCCGATGTCGCTCAGCGCGATCCGCACGTCGTACAGCGAAGGGCCGCCGATGCCGTCGTTCACCTGGAGCCGGAAGAAGTTGCCCCAGGTGCCCTTCCACAAATACGCGCGCGACGGATCGAGCGCGATCACCGTGCGGCCGCCGAAGTCCGGTTCGAGTTTGTAGGTCGGGTCGCCGAGCAGCGCCTTGAAGGCGATCGAATTGTCCGGATTCCCGGCCACGCCGCGATACTGCGCGACGAGCAGGTAGCTGCTCCGGTAGACGTCGCCCGTGCCGTCGCTCATCGAGAAGACCTTCAGCTTCGGGCCAGGCCCGTTCGGTCTGAGCCCCTCGACCTCCATCGAGAACTCGCCGCCGTTGATCGGCTGCGCGAGCTGATACCGCACGTACGAGTTGCCGTCGTTGAGGCGAATGCCCTCGCCTGGCACGAACGTGGTCGAACCGACCGGCGTGCCGATCGTCGATCCGTAGACGAGCGGGTCGTAGAGCTCGCCCGGACGGTTGAAGCCGGCGATCGGTGTCGTAAAGCTCCGGGTCGGCGACCAGTCCGATGCCGCCACACCCTGGACGACGCGCGCCCGCCAGTAGAAGCGCGTCGTCGGCTGGAGGTCGAAGTCGGGCGTGTAGCTGGTCGTGCCGCCGGCGCCTTCGGGGACGCCGCTCTTGTTCGCGACGATCGCGAAGCTCATGAGACGGCCGGCAGAACTCACGACGAAATCGGAACGATCGGACACCTGGAACTCGTACAACCGCGGCCCGGTCGTCGCCGTCGACGTCCCGTTCTTGACGACCAGCGTCGGCCGATACGAGCCGGCGGCGGCGCCGTCGGCCGGTGAATCGGGCGTCGGCGCGGCGATCGCAGCGGCAGCGGCGGACGTCGCGTTCGGGCTGAGCGGC
Organism: Vicinamibacterales bacterium; assembly: GCA_035315685.1. Lineage (GTDB taxonomy): Bacteria > Acidobacteriota > Vicinamibacteria > Vicinamibacterales > CAVVIG01 > QHWK01. The sequence continues at coordinate 2,296 of DATFXR010000727.1, forward strand.
GCGCTGCTGCTGCTGCAGCCGGCCAGACCGGCGGCGCAGGCAGACGCGATCAACACACGGAAAGCTGTCACGAACGATACTCCTGATGAAGGTGGGGGGAGTGCACGACATCATACGTCAGCTCGCGAATTTAGCCACAAAAAATATGCATGCTGCCAATTGTTACGCAATAATTCACACGCCGTCGCGCGCTGGTTGCTGGTAACATGCAGACGTTCCATGAAACTCAGGCACGGACCGGGGCGGCCGATGAAATACGGCCGTGCCGCGCGCGCCGTCACGCTCACGCTGCCCGAGGACGTGATCGAGCGGTTGTCCGCCCTGGACGACGATCTCGGCCGGGCAATCGTCGCGCTCGCGGAACGCCACGTCACCGCCGCGGCTCCAGTGCGGCGTGGCCGTCAGCCGCAGGTCTCGGCGTTCGGCAACCACGCGGTGATCGTGGTGACGCCGATGAAGGAGCTGCGCCGTCTGCCTGGCGTGCAGCTGGTACCGATCGGCAACGGACGAGCGCTGATCTCGCTCGCGCCTGGCTACTCGGTGCCGCAGCTCGAGCTCGATCTGCGTGACGCGACCGAGCGCAGCGACACGGCCGCATCCGAACGGCGGACGCTGACCGCGCTGGCGGAAATTCTCGGCCAGTCGCGCCGCTCGCGGCGGGTGACGCTCGAGGAGCGCACGATCATCGTGCTCGAATCGAAGCGGACTCGCCGCAAGAGCCGCGCCGTCGCCGCAGACTGATGCATGGATCGTCTGGTTCGACTCACCCGGCTCACCGACACTGTCAGATTCGCCTGCGCTGCCAGGCTCTCGAGGATGAGGCACAATGACGAGAACGATGGCGCTGATAGCGCTCACGGGACTCTTTGCGGTTGTCGGTCGCTCGCCCGCATTCGCTCAGACCGGCTCCCAACCGACTGCGGCCGATCGGCCGCTGTTCGTTGACATCAATGCCGGCTTTGCGAGCGCGCCGGAGGCGCTCACGACCACGTCGACGTTCGCGATCTTCGGCGAGAACGGGTCCGTAGCCACCCGCATCGAGCCGGGGACCAGCGCCATGTTCGATGTCCGCCTTGGCTACCGGTTCCGGCCGCACTTCGGCGTGGCGGCCGCGGTATCTGCAGGACACAGCGACGTCGCTGCCGCGACGACGGCGAGCGTGCCGAGCCCGATTCGCTTCGCCAGCCCGACGATCGTGTCGCTCGACGCCGGCGGCTCCAGCCGGCGCGAGATTGGACTACATCTTCAGGCCGTGTTTGCCTGGCCGATCACCGGGAATCTCACGTTCGCGATCGCCGGCGGACCGTCGATCCTGCATCTCCAGCAGGGCGTGCCCAACGTCAATGTGACGAGCGGCACGCCGATCGTCGGCTCGGTCAACGAAAGCGGCAGCGGGTTTGGCGGGAACGTCGGCGCCGATCTGTCTGCCTTGTTGTCCGCCCACTACGGCGTCGGTGTGTTCGTGCGGTATGCGGCTGCGAGCATCGATCTGCCGAGCGCGTCGGGTGTGAAGGCCGGCGGCGTCCAGGCGGGCGGCGGGCTGCGCGTCCGTTTCTAGTGCGCTCGGCCGTATCCTTTCGGAATCTTTAGGGCACTTTGTGGTTGACTTGCGCGCGCGCTCGATGAGGATGATGTCTCACGCCTCATCGTAGTGAGCGCGCGATTCTTGAGATGATCGATCCCGGCCACCGTCGCACGTACGGTGCTGCAGCGCTTTTCGCTGCGCTGACGCTGATTGCGACCTTCCCCATCATCCTGGCGCCGGGGTCGTACACCTTCTTCACCCATTCCGACGCCCAGCTCAACATGTGGATCATGGCGTGGGACGCGCACGCGCTCGCCCATAGCCCGCTGCATCTCCTCGACGCGAACATCTTCGTTCCAGAACCGGGCACACTGCTCTACTCGGAAACACTCCTCGGCTACGCACCGATCTTCGCGCCGATTTTCTGGCTGGGCGGCACGCCTCCGCTCGCCAACAACGCGGTCTTCCTCTTTTCGGTCGCCGCCTCGGGCATCACGATGTACCTGCTGGCGCGCCATCTCACCGGCCGCCACTGGCCGGCGATTGCCGCCGGAATCGCCTACGCGTTCGTGCCCTATCGGTTCGTCCACATCCCGCAGATCCAGCTCACCGCGTTGGAGTGGATTCCGCTCGCCTTCCTGTGCCTGCACCTGCTCGTCGAGCGCGGTGCTGTGAGGTACGCCGTCGGCCTCGGCGCGTCAGTCGCCATGCAAGCGTACTGCTGCGTGTACTACAGCGTGTTTCTCGCGATTGCGCTGGTCGCCGGCGGCGTCGTGCTGTTCGTGACCGACGCGCGAGCGCGATCGAAGCGAACCATCGCGCTGCTTGCAGCGACCGGGTTCGCCACCGCGGTCGCGGTGGCGCCGCTCCTCGCCGCCTACGAGCGCGTCCACCGCACCCGCGGGTTGACCCGTTCGATCGAAGAGATCGCCGCCCGTTCGGCCGTCGTCAGCACCTACTTCGCGTCGACGTCGCGCCTCCATCAGTGGCTGTGGGCGGGCTTGCCGCTCAGGCCACGCGACTACCTGTACCCGGGTATGCTGGCCACCGCGCTTGCCGCGCTCGGAATCGTGACAGCGATGGTTCGCTCGAAGCACTGGCCCGATCTGTCCACGCGGCGATCGACGGTCGTGATGTACGCGGCGATCGCGCTCGTCGGCCTGGCCGCCTCATTCGGTCCGGATGGTATCGCCGGCATGTCGCTCTATCGACCATTGGCGGCGGGCGTGCCGTTGCTGCAGGGTCTGCGGCAGACGACGCGGTTCGGGATCCTCGTGATCTTCGGCGTCGGCGTGCTGTCGGCGTTCGGGGCAGCCAGGCTCGAGCCGGCGTTGCGCCGTTTCGGCGTCGCCGGCCCCGCATTACTTGCGGCCCTGATCTTCGTCGATGTCCTGGTCGCGCCGCTGCGGACCGATCGACCCGACGGCGATGCGCTCGTGCGCGTGCCGGAGACGCCCCCGGTGTACCGCTGGCTCGCCGATCAGCCGGGCAAGTTCGCGATTCTCGAGCTGCCCTACGCGCCTGAAGGCCTCCTGTGGCAAAACGCGTCGTACGTGTACTGGTCCACCGTACACTGGCACGGCGTGGTCGACGCGTACAGCGGCTTTGCATCGCCCGACTATCGATCGCTGACGCGCATCCTCGACGGATTCCCCGACGAACTCTCGCGACAGGCGCTGCTGAAGCGGCACGTGCTGTTCGTCATCGTGCATCGCGACCGCTATCAGGGATGGAATCGGCCGCTCAACTACCCGCGAATCGATCGAACGCAATGGCTGTCGCGCGTCGCGCAGTTCCCCGGCGTCGATGTCCTCAGAGTCGACCCCGAAGCCGGCTTGCTCACGGATGCCCGCTAAGGTTCTGACCAGCCGTCAGACCACTGGAGCGCGCGCGCCTCGTTTCCGAACCATCATCCCGCTCGCCCTCGCTGCCGCATTCACGGGCCAGTGTCTCTGGTTCATCGACACGCAGTCGCTCACCTACGACGAAGGCCCGCATATCATCGCCGGGCTCGATGCCTGGCACCACGGCCGCTTCGAACTCTGGAACGACCAACCGCCGCTGGGCCGTCTGCTGCTCACCGCGCCAATCGCCTTCCGATCGGAGCGATGGACGCTCGACAACGAGGGGCCCAGCGGCGCGAACTTCTGGACGATCGCGATCCGGCCCGATCCAACGCGACTCGCGTGGCAGACGCGGCCGGTCAACGTTGCGATCGGCCTGGCGCTGATGTGGCTCCTCTGGATCACGACGCGGCGGCTCCTGTCGGAACCGGCGGCCAACGTCGCTCTGGCGCTGTTTGCGTGCTCCCCTGCGCTCATCGCGCACTTCTCCCTCGCGACGGTGGACGGGATTGCCGTCTTCTTCCTGTTCGCCACCGCCGCGGCGGTCGACCGATGGCGGCGCACGCCATCATGGCCCGCGACGTGCGGATTGGGGTTCGTGCTCGCCGGCCTTCTGCTCACGAAGTATTCGGCGCCTCCGCTCGTCGCGCTCGCGCTGGTGATCATGCTCGTCGTCTCAGACGAGCCTCGCGCCCGCTTCGCGAAGGCAGGGGCGGCGCTCGCGATTGCTCTGACGGCTGTGTGGGCCGCGTTTCTGTTCCATCTCGGCCCGGTGACATTCCGGAGCGGATCGCTCGACGGACCGTACGGCCGATCCGGCACGGTCATCGTGCCGCTCAGCCATCCATTCGACCGGACAATCCGGTTGCCGGCGCCGGAATACATCGCGGCGCTCGGCGGTGTGGCACAGCACGCGGTCAGAGGTCAGCCGTCGTTTCTGCTTGGCGAGGTTCGCAGGAGCGGCGGCTGGACGCGTTACTTTCCCAGCGTCGTCCTTCTCAAATGGCCGCCGACGATGTGGATGATGTGTGGCGCGGCGATCGCGGGTCTCGTAGTTCGACGTCGTCGGGTGCCTGGCGGCCTCGTGATGATGATGCTGTTCCCGCTGGTTTTTTTCGGCCTCGCGATGAGCACCAGGCTGAACGTCGGCGATCGGTACGTACTCCCTGTTTATCCATTCCTGCTGCTGCTGGGCGCCACGCTGTACGAAACCGCACGGTCCTCTCGGGTCGGGGTCGCGACGGTCGCGGCACTGATCGCGATCCAGGCCGTTGACGCCGCGCGCTATGCGCCGGACTATCTCTCGTATATGACGCCAGTGGTGGCGCCCGAACGGGCATATCAGTGGTTGAGCGACAGCAACATCGACTGGGGACAAGGGTTGATCGCACTCCGCGATTACCAGCGGGCGCATCCCGATCAGCGGCTCAGCCTCGCCTATTTTGGCGGCGTCGATCCGCGCTCCTACGGTATCGGCGCCCACAGCTTCGGCGAGGAAGAGCGCGTGCACGGCACGGTCGTCGTCAGCGCGACGCACCTGTCAGGTCAGTATCTGCAGAATCCGACTGCCTATCACTGGCTGCTCGATTACCCGCGCACGACGATGCTCAACCACTCGCTGCACGTGTTCGAGGTTCCGTGATCCGGAAAACTGCGATCGTGGCCGCGATGGCCTGGACGCTAGTCGTAACCTGCCTGCGTGCGGCGCGGCTGCCCAACAACTTCTCGACGGAGCACTGGCTGATCGACTACCGGTTCGGGTTCGTCAAGCGCGGACTGGTCGGCAGCGTGCTCTCGATCGCGACCAGGCTCGCCGGCACGCGGCCCAGCGAACGGCTCATCGACACACTCGCGATCGTGATGTTCGTGATCTTCTGCGCCGCACTGCTGTGCGTGTCGGTGTTCATGGTCCGGCGGTGGCGATGGTCGTCGGATATCACCCTGGCGGTGCTCGTGTTCCTGTCGTCGCCGTTCATCGTCATGAGCGCGCATCTGATCGGCTATTACGACAACATCGTGATTGTGATGACGCTGCTCTCCTTGGCGTTGGTCTTCGAGCGCCGGATGTGGCCTGCCGCGGCCGTGCAGGCCGTCGCGATTCTGATCCACGAGAACGCACTGCTCGTCGGCTTTCCGGTGTTCTGCTGCGGCGCCTGGCTGGCCGCGCGTCAGGCCGAACCGCGACGGCGCGACCTGCTGCCGCTGCTGCTGCCAATCGCGGCGTTTGTGCTGATTGCCGTGCGGCTCAATACCGCGCCGCATCGCCTCGAGCGGTCGCTCACCGCGTATTTGTCCACCTACCCGTTCGTTGCGGGCACCATCGCCGATGTCCGCGTACCTCATTGGATCACCATCACGTTCAACGATTCGTACCTCCTGCACCAGGGGCACTTCCAGGAGCGGATTCTTTCGCAGCCGATGATCGCGCTCGTCCTGCCGTCGCTGCTCGCGCTCCTGGGCGTGCTGTTCGAATCGCAGGGCCTCGCCGTGATCTCCCGGGAATCGGCCATCGCGCTGGCCGTCTGCCTGCTGCCGCAGGCGATGCACGTGATGGTCTGGGATACGGCGCGGATCTGGACTTATTCCATCGTGTGTGCGTTCCTGCTGCTGTGGGTCGCCGTCGCACTCCGGCCGGCGCGACGGACCGCGACGCCACTGGTCGTCCTGCTCTCGCTGGTGGCGCTGCTGGTGAACGTGATTGGGGTCACTCCGCTGATGGACGGCCTGCGGGAACGATTCGACGTGACGACGCGCCTGCTGATGTATGCGCCCGTGCTGGCGCTCGCCGTTGCGTTGGCATATTTTCAGGAGGACGTCGCGCGAAGGCCTTAGCCGAGTGACGTGTGACCGGCAGCCTTACGTCGGCTGGAGCCTTCGCGCTACTTGCAGGTTTCTACCTGAACCCCATTTGCTGTGCCCGCTGCGTGTTCAGGGCAGCTTGCCGGTAGTGCTGCGCCGACAACTGGTAGCTCATAAACGACGCAAAGGCGCCACGCTCGACCCAGCCGAGCACCTTCACCAATTTGCGATGTTCCGGAAAGCGCGTAATCAGCATCCGCTCGAACAGGCGATCCGCCACATTGTTGACGACCGACATCTCCAGGTTCACCAGGGCGTCCGAGAGAATGCGGTCGCGCCCGACTTCGTAGCTCACTGGCATGTCGTTCGGCCGGCCGGTGAGCGTGAAGCGTTCGTTGTGCTCCACGAAGCCATTTCGGAAAAATGGCTGCGACGTGTTCCAGTCGCGCATCGTGGCGTCGTAGGCGATGATCGCCGGCGCATACGTCGTCGGATCCAGCACAACTTTCTTGACTGTGTCTCCCAGGAGTGATGGTTGTTCCTGCGCTGACACAGTCAACGGAAAGAGAATTCCGGTAAGTGCCGTAACCGTCAGCACCGAAGCCGAACGAAGAGCCGCACGTTGCAGCGTCTTCACCACTTCGCACCTCCGCAGTGCGATTCAGCAAAGGGTACGCCGGACTATTTTCGTAGCTGAGGTAGTGGTGGTACGAGGTTTGAAACGATCAGGCAGTTTCGGCCGGTGCCGGTTCGAGCTGGCTTGCGCGCGACACGGCGGCGCGCGCGAGATTGCCGAGAATCGACGGATACGCCTCGCACGGCGTCCAGCAGTGCGAGCACCGTTCTTCGATCACGTCGTCGCGCAGGGACCGCCGTCGATCGCTTTCCCACAGGGCGCGAAGGTCGAACGCGTTGTCGCGCAGGTTGCCGACCTTGGCGTCCCAGATCGAGCACGCGTACAGGTTCCAGTAGGCGTCGACGAAGCAGGACGAGGAGAGCGCCGTACACGGCAACGGCGACTTGCCCGTTTCGTAGTAGCGGCTGACGAGCGCCTGGTAACGATCCTCCAGGAACTTCACCGGGTGCAGCGCCGATCCGTTCTTCTGCCGGTGATCCTCGATCGCCTTCAGGATCTCGACGTGATGCTGTTCGACCGGATAGCCGAGGTTGTCGAAGTAGTGCCCCGACTCGTGGCCGACGTTGAGATGCAATTCCGATCGCTTGAAGTCGGGAATCACCTGCCGGATGGCGGCAAGCGTCTCGTCGACCTTGTTGGCGTTCTTCGCCATCAGCGTCATGCCGACGACGGTTTGAAAGTTGGGCCGCTTGATGCCGCGGAGCCGGCGGAACGTCTCGATGCCCTTGTCCCAGCTGCCCGGCAGCCCACGCATCTCCTCGTGCAATGCCTTCGGCCCATCGATGCTGATCGTCGTCATCAACCGGCCGACGCCGCGCGCGAGCGTGCGCTCGACCAGGGCAACGGTCTTGTCGCCAAACCAGCCGGTGGTCGGGAAATTCAGGAGGAACAGCGACCGGCAGCTGCGCTGAATCGCCGCGACGAGATCGTCGAGGTCGCGCCGCATGAACAGTTCGCCGCCCGTGAGATGAACCCAGCGGAACTGCGGCCAGCGTTCGAAGAACAGCTCGACCTCCGCCGGCGTCATCTCGTTCACGCTTTTCTTCTGCCAGATGTTGCACATCTCGCAGCGGAAGTTGCAGTGATAGGTGGCGACGAAGGTGACCTTGTAAGGCAGCGCCGGCGACCGCAGGTTGGCGCCGAGAATCGCCCCGGCGAGGCCAGCCTGGCGCGTCAGCATCGACATCAAGTGCTGCGATCGTAACACAGACATGGCTGATGGCTGATGGCTAATGGCTGAATGGTTCAGGGTGGACGAATGGTTCCGATTGCCGATGCCGGAGG
>DATFXR010000728.1:0-3218 GCA_035315685.1 Vicinamibacterales bacterium
CTTCTCCGCCTTGACCAGCGCCTCGATGCGCTGCGACATCTCGAACCAGATCGGCTGCCCGGCGCGCTGCCCGAGGTCTTTCGACATCTCGCGCAGGTGCGTCGCGCGCGGATCCTCGGTGTGGTACACGCGGTGCCCGAAGCCGGGAATCTTCTCCTTGCGTGCCAGCTTCGCGCGCACGACCTGTTCCGCCTTCTCGACGCCCGCGCCCGGTCCCACTTCGAGCAGCATCCGCATCACGTCGGCGTTCGCGCCGCCGTGCAGCGGACCCTTCAGCGTCCCGATCGCCGCGACGATCGTCGAGTGGATGTCGGTGAGCGTGGCGGCGGCGACGCGCGCCGCGAACGTCGACGCGTTCAGCTCATGGTCGGCGTGCAGGATCAGCGCGACGTCGAACGCCCGCGTCGCGAGCCCGCTCGGACGCTCGCCCGTGAGCAGGTACAGGAAGTTGGCTGCGTGGCTGAGGACCGGATCCGGCTGAATCGGACCGGCGCCCTGGTTCATCCGTCCCAGCGTCGCGACGATCGAGCTGATTTGCGCGGTCAGCCGGACGGCCTTGCGATAGTTCGCCGCCGCGGAGTTGTCGGCGGCGTCCGCGTCGTAGTGGCTGAGCGCCGAAGTCAGCGTCCTCAGCATGTCCATCGTGTTGCCCGGCGGCAGGGTCCGCATCAGCCGGAGGACCGGCTCGGGCAGCGCCCGCGCCGCCACGAGCTGAGACTGAAGATCGCCGAGCTCGGCGCGGGTCGGCAGCCGCCGGTGCCAGAGCAGGTAGCAGACTTCTTCGAACGTCGCATGCCGCGCCAGATCGTGGATGTCGTAGCCGCAGTAGGCAAGCACCCCGCGATCCCCATCGAGGTAGCAAATCGCCGACGACGTGGCAACGGTATCTTCGAGACCCGCCTTGGGCTTCGCGGCCGTGCTCATGATGCTTCGATCATACTCCCGCGGCGGCGGACGCCCGGCGAAACCCGAGCGATGGCGATCGGCTTCAGTGAACCCGGGTCGAGGCGGGAACGGTGGTTTCGACCGGCGCCGGCGGCGACCCTTGCGGCCCGTGCTGCGCGTAGCGCAGGAACATCTGCCCCCACGCGGTCGTCTCGCACCAGCGCTCGAAGACGCGGCGATCGACGAGCGGCCACCGATAGAAGTCGTGGTACACGTCGCTGGCGAGGATGAACCCGTTGACGAGCGGCGTGTGGAAGAACAGCTTCTGAAACCGCTTCAGCGGCCCGAACCAGATCAGGTCGCCGCCGCCGATGCGCACGAGATTCTTGCCGACGTGGAAACGCCAGTTCTCGTCCGCCGCGTCGACATCGCCGACGATCTCGATCGCGCGCGGATCCCCGACGCCGAGGCCGTCTTCGTGCGCCAGCCGGATGTAGTCGAGCGACATCGGATCGAAGCCCATCATCCTCGCCGAGACCGCGTCGATCGCCACCTGGTCGGCTGAGGCGAGCATGACGTTCTTCACGACCGGGTACATCGTCCGTGGCCCGGGACCGTTGCCGGCGGTCGTGCCGTCCATGATCGCGAACAGTCCGGAGTGAATCTCCTTTTGAATCGCCAGCAGATCGACGAGCGTCTCGTGAATCCACGAGTGCGTGTAGTGACGGCGCGTGTTCAGCAGGCCGCCGAACGCGTTCTTCATCGCCCCGGTCGTGGTCGTGTAGATGTGGCACTTGGTCGTCGGCAGATGGACGATGTTCGTGCCGAAGAAGTAGTCGGGGATGTGGATGCCCTCGGGAAAGATCCGGTCGAGGACGCGCATCCGCGCCTTCGGCCGGTAGTGCACCCAGGTCATGTCCTCGTCCTTGAAGTTGTAGAGGACGGGGATCCCGTAGCGCTTGAAGATCGGGACGTAGTGATTGAGATCTTCACCCTTGAACGCATTGGTGACGACGGTCTTGTTCTGCACGCACACCTGGTCGGCGAAGCCACGGCGGGCGAGCGCCCGGATCGTCCCCTCGAGCTGCCACGGCGTCGTGTTCGCAGCCGGGAACGGGAAATGCCAGGAAATGTTGTCCTTCAGAATCGTGGTCCGGCCGCACACCAGCGCCTCCGCCACGCCGGCGAACTCGACGAGCCGGTCGACGTCGTGGAGGATCGTCTCCGGGGTGACACGCAGGACCGCGACTCTGGATTTGATCACGATGATTCCGACTCTCTCGTCCCGCCCGTCAACTTCGCACTTCGAGACGGCTCGCGGCGACGACCTCGGGCCCGGCGTACTGCTGCACGATCGACAGCAGCCCGGTGTAAAGAAACCCGACCTGGAACAGGACGAGGAACGGGATTGTCCCGTAGATGCCGTTGGCGAGCGCGTAGAAGACGGTGGCGGTGAAGTACAGGCCAAGCGCCAGTTCGACGAGCGGCTGGACGGCGACCGACTGCCGGTAACGCTTGCCCACCCAGTCGTCCGTGTCCCCTTCGATCCGGTACTTCGGCGTGCGGGTGAACTCACTCTGCTTGTTGAACAGTGCCTCGACCACCGCACGGGTGTTGTTCACGGACAGTCCGATGCCCACCGACATCAGGAACGGTACGTATTTGATGCGCGCGCGCCAGTCGGTGTGAATCTCCCGCTGACACACCATGTAGAAGTTGCAGAACGAGAAGGTCGCGGCGAAGAAGAGCGGCACGTCGATGAGGATCATCTCGTACCAGCCCATGTTGTAGCGGATCACCATCGACGGAAACATCAGGATGGACAGGAGACACATCAGGATGTAGTTGAAGTTCGCCGACAGGTGGAAGAACGCCTCCGCCTTCACGCCAAACGGCAGGTCCGACTTCAGGATCCGCGGCAGCAGCTTGCGGCAGGTCTGGATGGATCCCTTCGCCCAGCGGTGCTGCTGCGACTTGAACGCGTTCATCTCGACCGGCACTTCGGCCGGCGCGATCACGCCGGGGACGAAGACGAATCGCCAGCCGCGAAGCTGGGCGCGGTAGCTCAAATCGAGATCTTCGGTCAGCGTGTCGTGCTGCCAGCCGCCAGCTTCGTCGATGGCGATACGGCGCCAGACACCGGCCGTCCCGTTGAAGTTGAAGAAGCGCCCGCCGCGATGGCGCCCGCCGTGCTCGAGGATGAAGTGACCGTCGAGCAGGATCGCCTGGATCTTGGTGAGCAGCGAGTAGTCCTGGTTGATGTGCCCCCAGCGCGCCTGCACCATGCCGACGCGCGGGTCGCGGAAGTGCGGCATCAGCTGGGTGAGGAAATC
>DATFXR010000729.1:0-3341 GCA_035315685.1 Vicinamibacterales bacterium
CGTCGGGCCGCCGTACTTCGGCGGCGCGGCCGGCATCCCGGGCGTCTCGCGGGCGATGGGGTTTCCACAGATCGGAATCGATGGCAAGACGCGCGCGATGTACGTCACGTGGAGTGATTTTCGGAATGGCGACGTCGACGTGTTCATCTCGAGGTCGTCCGATCGCGGGCGCACGTGGAGTCCACCGGCGCGGGTCAACAACGATCCGGTCCATAGCGGCGCCGATCAGTTCCTGCAATGGATGGCCGTCGATCCGGTCGACGGCTCGATCAACGTGCAGTTCTACGATCGCCGCGGCGACCCATCGAACCGCCGGACGCGCGTCACGCTTGCCCGGTCGACGGATGGCGGCAAGACGTTCACGAACTACGCGTGGTCGGACGAGCCGTTCACCGGCGAGAACGCGTTCCTCGGCGACTACGAGTGGTGTGTCGCGTACGGCGGCCGCGTGTTCGGCATCTGGGCGGAGGCCGCGCCCGAGGGCTATGCCGTGACTCAGAGCCGGGGCAACGCCACTGCGGCGGCACGGCCGCGGACGCCGACGATCATTCGCGTCGGGACAGCTGATTTCACCGGCGGACGGTCGACGAGCCGGTAGAACGAACTGTGTCTCGCAACCTTCGGCCGGCTTTTCGCAGGCGACGGGATGCGGCCGGCGGCCGGCCGCTCGCGGAATTGACCCGGTCGCTCCTCACGCTCGTCGTTAGGCCGTTCCAGATCGATGTAGCGAAGGCTTTCGCCGAGCGAGTGCCGGATGTGTCGCTGATCCCTCGTGTGGTCCGCAATTGATTCGGTCGCAGCCGATTGCGAAGTTTTTTTCCGCGATAGAGAGAAGCGTGCGATGGTTTTCCACGAGCTTCCGCAGACAGCACCGTTCTCATTCCGACTGGACATTTTTGACGGGTGAAGCACAGGGACACTTCTAACGAGCTCTGACAAAAGACTGAAAAGACCTTGACTTGGATATGGTCGAGGCGTATGGTCCGCTCGAGGCTGACTGCACCAAAGTTCCGCAGTGACTCGGTACACTTGCGACCAACACGCCTAATAAGTCCGAGTTCCCCAAGAGAGTGAAATACCAGCGCAACGTGAATTTCACGATGCATACATTGCTCGACGTGGATAACGCAAACGCCATCGATCCGTCGATCGATCCATTTGTCTTCAAGTGTCGGGATAGCGAGGATGCCTCGATGCCGCGTCACCATCAGGCGAAGCCTGCCTTCAGCTTCCTCCACCTCGGTTCGCAGAGGGTGACCGCCGATGCGCTCGGTGCTCCGGCGAGTCAAGTGGCGACAGCACGCGCTACCACGACGAAAGGAGGCCCCCGTGAGCTCTCGCGTCGCACGCCCGATTGTCGCGGCTGGCGGGATCGCAGTCGCGCTGTTCGCGTTTCTCGGCTCCACGGCCCCGCAGAAAGAGGTGTCGAGCGCCGCGTCCGCCGACGCGCCTGCGCCGCGGACCGCGGAGGGCAAGGTGGACTTCTCCGGCATCTGGGACGCCGATCGAAACTTCATCTACGACATCCACGACGCGCTGAAGGAAGGCGACGAGCTGCCGCTGCAGCCCTGGGCCGAAAAGGTGGCGCGCGAGCGGATGTCTAGAGACGATCCCGAGGCTCAGTGCCTTCCCGCCGGCGTTCCGCGGCAGGCGCCGTACCCATGGCGCATTCTTCAGACTCCGACGCACGTGTTCCTTCTGTTCGAGGGCAACATCCACAGCTATCGTCAGATTTTCATGGACGGTCGGAAGCATCCGGACGATCCCAATCCGACATGGTACGGCCACTCGATCGGCCGGTGGGAAGGCGATACGCTGGTGGTGGACTCCGTCGGATTCAACGAGAAGTTCTGGTTCGATTTCGCAGGCCACCCGCACACGGAACAATTGCACGTGGTCGAGCGCTATCGCCGTCCCGATTCCAACCATCTGGAGTATGAAATCAGAATCGAGGACCCCGGAGCGTACGCGAGACCGTTTACTCTCTACGGCCACTCGACGTACCAGCACGGCGAGGAGCTGATGGAGTACATCTGCAACGAGAACAACAAGGATCTGCCGCACATCGTCGGCAAGGATCCACGAAACCGGTATTTCAAGAAATGACCGCGGGACATCCTCGCCTTCTGGCGCGCGCCACGATCGCGTCGTGTGCGATGGGTTACGCGGCGTCGCGGTGGTAGAACTCGAGCGCGTCGCCGAGGCGCTCATGGCACGGTACTGGCCCTGAATGGAGCTCTGTTACTGGACCAGGTTCTTCACGCTGCGCGATCGAGTTGGATTCAGGAGTGTGCGCGTCGCCGGCCGTCTATCTTTAGAACGATTACCGCTGCTGTGAGGTTACAGAGACGAGGTCGAACCTTCGCGACTTCGGCTATCAGTCCGACATTGGGTGCGTAATATTTGTCACCGATGCTGCCCGGCTCCAGCGGCGTAGTTTCCCTCGTCTGGAGCACATTCCTGAACGACCCATATGGCGGATAGCGTCGTCTCGGTATCTCAGAGTTACGCGCGCCGTGTCGGACTATACTGCGTCCACAAATGAGGAGAACGGCCATGCGACGACTGACTCTGCTGCTGACCGCCGGCATCGCGGTGCTCGCGCCAATCGTGCTCGCGCAATCCACTGGGCCATACAAGGTCATCAAGACCGCCAGGGTCGGCGGCGAGGGCGGCACGGACTACATCTACGCAGACACGGTCGGTCGGCGGCTGTACATCACGCGCGGCGCGACACAGGCGCGCGACGCGACGGCCACAACGCCCGCGGTACCTGCGTTTGAAAAGCGAGTGACCATCTTCGACATCGACACGCTCGAACCGGTGGGCGTGATTCCGGGTGTCGGCGGCAACGGCGCAACGGTGTGTCCGACCACCGGGCACGGCTTCACCAGCGACCATCCACAACCCTCGATGTTCGACGTCAAGGCCATGAAGTTGATTAAGACGATCGAAGTGCCGCAGCGATTCAGCGCGGACGGCATCTACTGCGACACGTCTGACGATCGCGTCTATATCGGAAGCCATCCGACGAAGAGCCTGATGGTGGTTGACGCGAAGGATGGGGCGGTGCTCGGGAACGTCGACCTCGGCGGCACGCCGGAGCAGACCGTCGGCGACGGCAAGGGCGCTGTCTACCAGGTGCTCCAGGACCGGCCGGGCGGCGTTGCGGTGATCGATGCCAAGACGATGAACGTTACAAAGACCTATCCGCTTGGCGACAACGGGGGGTGCAACGGGCTCGCGATCGACGTGGAGAATCAGATTCTGTTCGCGGCGTGCAGCGCCGTGGGTCCGGCCCCAGCGCGCGGAACGCCCGGACAGCTCGCGGCTGCCCCGCC
>DATFXR010000730.1:0-2465 GCA_035315685.1 Vicinamibacterales bacterium
CTTCGGCGGATCGCTCTCGGAGACCAACGCCGCGAAGATCGTCAAGGTGATGGATCTCGCCATGAAGCTCGGCGCGCCGATCGTCGGGCTGAACGACTCGGGCGGCGCGCGGATTCAGGAAGGCGTGATGTCGCTCGGCGGCTACGCCGACATCTTCCTGCGCAATACGCTCGCGTCGGGCGTCGTGCCGCAGATCTCCGCGATCATGGGCCCGTGCGCCGGTGGCGCCGTCTACTCACCGGCGATCACCGACTTCACGGTGATGGTCAGGCAGACCAGCTACATGTTCGTGACCGGTCCCGACGTCGTGAAGACGGTCACTCACGAGGAAGTATCGAAAGAGGAGCTCGGCGGCGCGATGACGCACAACGCGACCAGCGGCGTCGCGCACTTCGCGGTGGACGACGACCGCGAGTGCCTGACGCTGGTGCGCGATCTGCTGTCGTTCATGCCGGGCAACAACCTCGACGATCCACCGCGCGCCGCGACGACCGATGCAGCCGACCGCGAGGATCCGGCGCTCGACCGGCTCGTGCCCGCGTCGCCGAACCAGCCTTACGACATGCTCGACGTGATTCACCTGGTCGTCGACGAGGGATATTTTCTCGAAGTGCATCAGCATTACGCGAAGAACATCCTGGTCGGCTTCGCGCGACTCGACGGCCGCCCGGTGGGCATTGTCGCCAACCAGCCGGCGGTGCTCGCCGGGACGCTCGACATCGACGCGTCGGTGAAGGGCGCGCGGTTCGTGCGGTTCTGCGACGCGTTCAACATCCCGCTGGTCACCTTCGAGGACGTGCCCGGATTTCTGCCCGGCACCCAGCAGGAGTACGGCGGGATCATCCGCCATGGTGCGAAGCTGCTGTTCGCGTTCGCCGAAGCGACGGTGCCGAAGGTGACGGTGATCACGCGCAAGGCGTACGGCGGCGCGTACTGCGTCATGTCGAGCAAGCACATTCGCACCGACTTCAATTACGCATGGCCCACGGCGGAGCTCGCGGTGATGGGACCGGAGGGCGCCGTGAACATCCTCTACAAGCGCGAGCTGGACGCTGCGGCCGATCCGGTTGCGGCGCGCGCCGAGAAAGTGGCGGAGTTTCGCGAGAAGTTCGCGAATCCGTACATCGCCGCCGGCGTCGGCTTCCTCGACGAGGTGATCCACCCGCGCGAGACGCGTAAGAAACTCATAACCGCGCTCCGCAACCTCGAGAACAAGCGCGACAAGAACCCGCCCAAGAAGCACGGGAATATCCCGTTGTGAACAGGACGCCAGCGCTCCCACGCACTGTCCTGCAAGGCCGCTCGTATCCGATGTAACGGCACTGTAGCGCGCCCGGCGACGGCGCCCCGATTCACCGGGTTTTTGAATTTTCGGCGCTGCGCAACGAAAATCCCGTTCATTTTCGCGCGTTGTCCGTTGACAGTCGGTGTTCGCTCGGTCACCCTACGCGCTCATACCCGCATCGGTTCTCAACCTGTTCGATTCCTTGGGTTTTTGGCCGCTGGCGGACGTGTACACACGGTTTGACGAGGGGGATGAACGATGACGCGAACGATGCCTCGATTCCTCTGGCTGGCGCTTGCCGCCGTCGCGCTCCTCGTCGCGAGCGCGCCGGCGCAGGCGCAATCCACAGCGACTCTGCAGGGCACGATTACCGACGCGCAGGCTGGCGTGATGCCGGGCGTGACGATCACCATCCGCAACACCGCCACCGGTCTCGAGCGGACAACGACGACCGACAGCGCCGGCCAGTACGTGGCCGCCTCGCTGCAGCCTGGCCATTACACCGTGCTCGCGCATCTGGAGGGCTTCAAGGACCAGACCGGGGAAACGGATCTGGGGCCGGCGCAGACCGCGGTGATGAACCTGCGGCTCGGCCTGGCCAGCATCGCCGAGAATGTCACCGTCAGCGGCACCTCGCCGCTCATCGACACCGCCACCGTCTCGGTCGGCGCGGCGATGCAGGAGCGGACCGTCCAGGAGATTCCCCTGAACGGCCGCCACTTCGTCGACCTCGGCCCGCTGATGCCGGGGGGATCGACGTCGCCGCAGAACGCGGGCCTCAGCGCGCCGCTGCGCGGCCAGGGCTCGTTCTCGTTCATGTCGGCGGGCAACCGCGAGACCTCCGTCAACTTCATGATCAACGGCATCAGCCTGAACGACCTGTCGAACTCGCAGGTCACCTTCCAGCCGTCGATCAACACCGTATCGGAGTTCAAGGTCGACAACTCGACGTTCAGCGCCGAGTACGGGCGCAACTCGGGCGCGATTGTGAACGTCGCGACACGCTCCGGCAGCAACCAGTTCCACGGTGAAGTATTCGACTTCTACCGCGACCAGAAGTTCGACTCGCGCAACTATTTCAACCCGCCGAGCACTCGGCCCGACGGCAGCGAGACGCCGCAGTCGACGTTCAACCGCAAGCAGTTCGGCGTGAACTTCGGCGGGCCGGTGGTGAAGAACC
>DATFXR010000731.1:0-3570 GCA_035315685.1 Vicinamibacterales bacterium
GACGGCGCGTAGGTGACGACGTCGAAATACGACTGGCGCGCGGTCGGAACCGTCTGCAGCCAGTCCTTGTTGAAATTGCTGGTGACGCCGGCGTGCAAGGCGTCGACGACGGGCGATTCGCCGGTGACGGTGATCGCCTGCTCGACCGCGCCGACCTTCATCGTCGCGTCGAGCTGAATGGTGCGGCCGACCTCGACGCGAATCCCTTCGCGCCGGACCGTCGCGAAGCCCTGAAGCGAATACGTCACCGCGTATTCGCCGGGCGGCAGGTTTTCGAAGCGGTAGAGACCCTGCACATCGGTGACGTCCACGGCAGCGCCGCCGATGCGTGCCGGGCTGGCCGCTTCGACCGTGACCCCGACGAGGACCGCCCCGGTGTCGTCCTTGACGAAGCCGCGGAGGCCACCGGTTGCAGTCTGTGCTGACGCGCTCGGAGCGGTGAGAGCGACGAGTGCCAACGCGTTCAGCAGTACCGCCCGCGCCGCATCCGGACGCACCGCACGGGACCGACCGAGTCGTACCATCGGACGCTCCTTCCTGCGCAGCTAAACAACGGCGCGCGCATCGGAGCACAATAAATGTAACGTTGTCAAACCTTTTCGACGCACCAACATGCGCGCGTGCACGGCAATCGCGCATCGCTCCAAAAAGTTGAAACGCGGCGCGCGCGTCAGGGACGGTAGACGACTCTGCCGTCGACGATCGTCGCGATCACGGCGACGTCGCCGCGCGCGGCCGGTGGATTCGCAAAGACATTTGTCGCGAGCACGGCGACGTCGGCGAGCATGCCTGGTGCCAGCGTGCCCTTCGCCTTCTCGTCGAACGACGCAAACGCGGACGAGCTCGTGTAATCGTCGATGGCCGCTTTGAACGAGAGCCGCTGATCGCTGCCGCCCGAGCGCGGCGGACGATTGACGATGCTCGTGATTCGGCTCATCGCGTCGAGCGACGCCACCGGCCAGTCGCTGCCGAATACGACGCGACCGCCGCCGGCCGCAATGCTCTTCCACATGCCGCCGCGCGCGGCCCGCTCGGGACCGATGTTCCGGCCCCACGCACCGAGCAGAAAGGCTGGCGTGGCGGCCGTGCGCGGCGGATTCGCCGGCGTGAAACCGCCGCCCGGATGCATCGACGCGATCACGCCGAGCGCGCCGAAGCGAGCAACGTCGGCGGGATCGATCGTTTCGATATGCTCGATGCGATGCCGTCTTCCTCGCGCCGGCGCCGGATTCGAGGCAGCCACGCGCTCGAACCCGTCGAGCACCATGCGGACGGCACCGTCGCCCAGCCCGTGGACCATGATCTGCCATCCGCGCCGATCCATCATCGTCACGATCCGCTCGAATTCCTCGCGGCTGTAATTCGCAGCGCCGCGCGTCGACGGATCGTTCGCGTAGGGCGCGAGCATCAGCGCGGTGTTCGTTTCGATGACGCCGTCCATGAACATCTTCACGAGGCCGGTCTTCAGCCACGGCGTATCTGGATGCGTACGCCAGACCGTGTCGAATCGATCGGCAGCTGCGGCAGCAAAGCCCGGCGTGATCAGCAGCGAGTAGTAGACGCGCACCGGCAGGGCGCCTGCCCGCCGCGCCTCGTCGAACACCTCGAGATCTTCCGGGCTCCCTGCGGCCTCGGTGACGCTGGTGACGCCGAACCGCAGCGCCTCGTCGAACGCGTTCTTCAGCGCGCGCCGCTGCTCTGCGCGCGACGGCTTCGGCACGACGGCGTTCATCAACGCCATGGCGGGCGACTCTTTGAGGAGACCGGTCGGCTCGCCCGTCGCCGGATCGCGCACGATGACGCCGTTTGGTGGATCCGGTGTCGTTCTGGTGATGCGCGCGGCCGCCAGCGCGTTCGTATTCGCCCAGATGCTGTGGCCATCGAAGCAGCGCATGATCGCCGGCCGGTCCGGCACCGCGGCATCGAGTTGTTCGCGCGTCGGCGCGGAGTTCGGGAACGGCCCGTAGCCCCAGCCGCGGCCGCGGATCCACGCGAGATCGCGATGCGCGCCGGCGTAGGCGCGAATCCGTGACTGGACCTCGTCCAGCGTTTGAGCGCCCTGCAGGTTCACGGTCTCCAGGTCGAGGCCGCCGCTCAGCATGTGCGTGTGGATGTCGTTGAAGCCGGGTACGACGGCGCCGCCATGCGCGTCGACGATCACTGTTCGCGGCCCGCGCAGCCGCTCGATCTCCGCGGTGGTGCCGACGAGCGCAATGCGATTGCCGCGAATCGCCAGTGCCTGGCGGAGATCGCCGCGCTCCGCCGCGTACACCGCGCCGTTGGTGACGATCAGATCCGCCGGCGCGCCGGTCGACGCCGGCCGCTGTGCGGCGACAGGTCGCGAAACGGCGACCGCGGTCGCTGCGACCACGATCAGGACGGCCGCCGCCAGCCGCTTGCAATGCGTGGTCACGATTCGCTCATCGTATTCGAAGCCGCAGAAGAGCCTTCGCGCTACGTCGATGCGGTCTGCGCGGCGACGGCAGCGAAGCATCCGGCGAGCACGTCCAGCCCCTCGTCGAGCTCCGCGTCGGAGATTGTCAGCGGCGTCAGGAACCTAATCACGTTGCCGAACGTTCCCGCTGCGATCAGGATCACCCCGCGCGCGCATGCCAGGCGGATGATCTCGTCGGTCTCGTGCTTCGCGGGCTCGCGCGTCCGACGATTGCCGACGAGCTCGATGCCGACCATCGCGCCGCGCCGTCGAATGTCGCCGATGAGCGGGCACGTCTTCCGCCATTCCTGCGCGCAGGCCTCGATGCGAGCACCGATCGCCTCGCTTCGCCGGAGGAGATCTCCCGACTCGAACAGATCCAGGACCGCGTGCGCCGCGGCACACGCGACCGGGTTGCCTGCGTACGTGCCCCCGAGGCCCCCTTCGACCGGTCCGTCCATCAGGTCGGCGCGGCCGACAACCGCCGCGAGCGGCATGCCGGCCGCCAGCGACTTCGCCGCCACGAGCAGGTCCGGCTCGACCCCCTCGTGCTCGCACGCGAACAGCCGGCCGGTTCGACCGAAGCCGGTTTGCACTTCGTCGGCAATGAACAGGATCCCGTGGCGCCGGCACAGCGCCGCGAGGCGCGAGAGATACCCCGGCGGCGGCGCCACGAAGCCGCCTTCGCCGAGAACCGGCTCCACGACCACGGCGGCGATCGTCTTCGGATCGGCGTGACGCGCGAAGTGCTGCTCGATCGCGTCGACGCACGCCACGCCGCAGCCCGGATACTCGAGGCTGTATGCGCACCGGTAGCAATATCCGTAGGGCACGCGCAGCACGTTGGGCACGAAGGGCGCGTAGCCCAACTTGTACGGCGCCACTTTGCTCGTGAGCGACAGCGCGAGCAGCGTCCGGCCGTGGAACGAGTCTTCGAAACAGAGGACGCCCGGCCGCTTCGTGGCATGCCGCGCGATCTTCACCGCGTTCTCGATCGCCTCGGCGCCGCTGTTCACGAACAGCGTCTTCTTCGGAAACGCCCCGGGCGAGAGCCTCGCGAGGCGCTCCGCCAGCGCGACGTACGGCTCGTAGGGCAGCACCGAGAAACAGACGTGGGTGAAGCGCTCGGCCTGGTC
>DATFXR010000732.1:0-4555 GCA_035315685.1 Vicinamibacterales bacterium
GCGGCACGCCGCGGTGCTGCTGTTCTTTGCCGGCCTGTCGATCGCGTGGACCTGGCCGCTCATCCTGCATCTGGACACCGCGCTGCCGGGCCAACCCGGCGACAACTACAGCTTCGTCTGGAATCTGTGGTGGATGCGGCATGTCCTCGCGACCCCGGGTCTCGCATATTTCCACACGACGTATCTCTTCTCTCCGTTCGGGACTTCGATCGCGAATCATCCGAACACTGCGCTGCCGGCCCTCGCCGGCGCCACGCTGCTCGGCCGCGCCTCGCCGGTAACGGCGCAGAACCTCCTGCTCATCGCCTACGTGCTCGGCAACCTCGCCGCGATGTACGCGCTGGCGTGGTCGCTCACGAGGCAGGTCGCCGCCGCAACCCTCGCGGCGGTCATCTTCGGCCTCTCGCCGTACGTCGCGGTGCACATGCTCGGCCACTTCGATCTCGTCGCGGCATGGACCATTCCCCTGTTCGCGCTCGCGCTCGATCGCGCGCTGCGAGGCTCGAACCTGGCTGCGTATGCCGCGGGAGTGACGCTCGCCGCCACAGCCTACGTCGCCTACTATCATCTCGTTTACCAGTGCTTCTTCGCCGCAGTGTACCTGCTCGCGTGCAGCGACGCGGTGCGCGTGCGTCGCGCGGCGTCCGCGCCGTCGGCGTCGGTTCGACGTGTACGCCTGGCGCTGGTCGCGATCGCCGGCCTCACCGCCTGCGTCGCCGCAGCAATCGCGATCACCGGCGGTACCACGTTCACGATCGCCGGCGGCGAGGCGCTGTCGGCGACGACGCCGCAGAACGCGCTGACTGTGATGTGGGCCTGCCTTGCCGGTGCGCTCATCGCATGGTTGCGGCCACGGGTCACGCGGAACGCGGCAGCCGACTGGCGACGATCGACAGCCGTGGCCTGGCGGATCGGCGCCGTCTTCATCGCCGGCGCTGCGCCCCTCATCCGGGAAGCGGCGCGCCTCGTCGCCCGGGGCGAATACGTCAGCCAGCAATACGGATGGCGCAGCATCCCGACCGGCATCGACCTGCTCTCGCCGCTGCTTGGTTCGCCGATTCACCCGCTGTTCGGCGCGATCAGCCGCAGCGCGTACACCGCGCTTGGAGACAACTTCATCGAGACCGTCGGATGGCTGGGCATCGTTCCTCTGCTGCTCGCGGCGGGCTCCAGAAATCAGACGGCGCGCGCCTGGCGGATTGTGGCGGTGGCGTTTTTTCTGTGGGCGCTCGGCCCCTTCCTGATCGTCGGCGGCTTCGATACGGGCGTGAAGCTGCCGGCGATTCTCCTGAGATTCCTGCCATTCGTCGCCAACGCCAGAATGCCGGGCCGCGCCATGGTGGTCGTCTACGCCGCTCTCGCCGTCATCGTCGCTGATCGTGTCGCGGCATCCGAACGTCGGCTGCGAGAGCCGCTGGTTCAATGGCTCCTGGTTGCGCTGGTCGTGTTCGACTTCTGGGACGCGCCGCTGCCGCTGACCCGACTGGATCGCCCGGCCATTTATGCGGCGCTCGCGCACGCCGAGCCCGGCGCGGTCTGCGAAGTGCCGCTGGGGATCGGCGACGGCTTGAGCGCAGGCGTCGGCTCGCAGGAACGGCGCGCGCTCTTCTATGCGACCCAGCATCAGCATCCGCTGGTCGGGGGATACATCGGTCGCATGCCGGCTGACGCGGCCGCTCGATACGAGCAGATGCCGGTTGCAGGCACGCTGCTGGCGTTGTCCGATGGCGCT
Source organism: Vicinamibacterales bacterium (assembly GCA_035315685.1). Lineage (GTDB taxonomy): Bacteria > Acidobacteriota > Vicinamibacteria > Vicinamibacterales > CAVVIG01 > QHWK01. The sequence continues at coordinate 1,733 of DATFXR010000732.1, forward strand.
TCGCCGCCGAAAAGCGACGACCTCGGCGTCAACGGGTCACCTTGTCGGTATCTCGTCGTCCGGAAGTCTGCGAGCTCGGCGGCGTTGCTGACCTACATCTCGGCACTGCCGAGCCATCTCGAAGCCGTCGATGGCGATCGCGAGCTGTACCGCCTCTGGTGAGCCGTTTCCTTCGCTGAAACTGATTACTGGGAACGTGCAAACGGCCGACTGGCGTCGGTCGCGCGGCGTCCTGCGAGCGCCAAAAACGATCTGTGCCGTATGGCCCTGGCTTTGCACCGGGAACGGTCATATGACCCTGGACATGAAGGTCCTGAAGTGCGGCAACTGCGAGGAGCTGAAACTCGGCATCCATGCGACCGCGCTCGCCATCGCCACGGTGTGCGGGCTCTACAACGCGGCGGCCTGGCTGAGCCGCCGTGAACAACACCTTGCTGTGAACGCGGCGCTTTACGCGGCCCTCATCGCCTTCGAACAGCGCCATGTCGCGCACCACATCGCGGCGATGCGCCACCCAACCGGAAGAAAGACCTCAACCGCAACACCCCGCTCGTCGAGCGACGCAATCGCCGCGTGAACGTAGCGCGAAGGCTTCAGCCGAGCGTCAGCGGCGCCACGATCACACGGTCGCCCGGCTAAAGCCTTCGCGCTACGTGCGGCCCGGCTCGGCGAACGCCTGCGCCGCGGCGATGCGATCGCGCATCGGCGGATGGCTGTAGAACAGCCACTGCACGAGGCGGGACGGCTCCTCCTCTGCGAGGTTCTGCGCGCCGAGGCGTCGCATCGCCGAGATGAACGCGTCGGGATTGCGGGTCAGATCGAGCGCGAAGCGGTCGGCGCTGCGCTCGAACCGGCGTGACATCGCGTGCGCAACCGGCACGGTGGCCAGCGACACGGCGCCGGCCGTCAGCGTGAGCAGCGGCAGGCCTGCCACATCATCCGCCCCGCGGAGTCCGGCGTGCCCGGCCGCGATCCGCAGCACCAGCGACGCGGCGTAGAAGCCACCGATCACGAGCACGCTCTCGAACGCGATCCCTTTCCAGATGTCGCCGTGCACGTGATGCGCCAGCTCGTGCGCAAGCACGACTTCGATCTCGTCGTCGGAGTACTCCGCGAGCATCGTGTCCGAGACGAGAATGCGACGCGTCGATCCGAGCCCGGCCAGCGCCGCATTCGCCTTCTTCGTCTTGTCGCCGAGTCCCCATTCGTACGCGCCGAGGACGCGCGCACCCGCCCGCTCGGCCAGCCCCAGCAGCCGCGAGCGAAGCGCGTCGCGATCGAGCGGCTTCACCGAGTAGAAGAGCGGCAGCAGCAGGACCGGCGCGAGGTTCGTGAGGACCACGATCAGTGCGGTGAACACGCCGCCGCCGATGAGCCACCATGCGATGGGCCACGCGCGGATCGACGCGTAGACGAGCTCTGCGGCGCCGGCGCCAAGCAGGAGTCCGACGCCAAGCGACTTCGCTTGATCCACGATCCATGCGCGAAACGATTCGTTGGACAGGTCGTAGCGGCGCTCGAGCAGGAATCCGCTATGGAAAGCAAGCGGGAAACCAGCGACTTCGTGGAGCAGCGACAGGAAGACGACGAAGATGAGTACCGCGAGCGGGTTACGAAATGCCGCCGGTGCGGGCTCAGCCCACCTCTCGGCGATGTCGCGTAGAGAGGCGCTCCAGCCGGTGAAGACGAGGCTGCCGAGAAGGAACACCGACCAGATGAGCGAGACGACGCTCGCCTGACGTTTCAGCCGGTGATATCGGGTGGCCTTGTCCTCGTTCATCTCTCCCGGTCGGTGGTCTCAGCGACCGTGTTGCGCGGTCGAATGCGGACGCCACCGTTCGTCGTCTGCAGCTCGATCGGAGCGCCGCCGCCATTCAGCTTCGCCTCGAAGTGGCGCCGCGACTTCTCGGCCACATCGAGGTTCTGAAAATCGCCGACGCTGATGCCGCCGTTGGTGACCGACGCCGAGATGTCCGCCTTCCCCGATTCGGGCAATGTCAAGGTGACGCCGCCGTTGGTCGTGTGCAGGCTGATCGGCTCTCGGCCGATTGACGAGAGGTCGATGTTGACGCCGCCGTTGGTCGTCCGCGCGTCGACGGCACCGGTGAGCGTATCGCCCTTCACCTGGCCGTTGGTCGTATGCGCAGTGACCTTGCCGTTCAGCCCGGTGAGCGACACCTGACCGTTGGTGTTCGTCACGTTGACGACCGCACTCTTCGGCGCCTTCACGTGATAACGGACCTCGAACGAGGCGCCGATCATGATGCCCGACATGCGCTCGGTCCGGATCGATAGCCGATCGGGCCTGGCGTCCTCCTTGATCACGATGCGCGGGAGCAGCTCGCGCGCCGCGGTGTCGGTGGCGCCCCGCGCGATCCGCTCGGCCCGGACTTCCACGGACGACGTATCGGCGCCTTCGACCTCGATTCGGCCGTTGGTATTGTCGATCTCGATCTCGCCGCCCGGCTCGAGGGGATAGGTGTGCGTCCACTCGTCGGTGGCGCGGCCGGCCAGGCCGTGAAGATGGACATCGCACGCCGCAAACGCGGCGACGAGCGGCACCAGCCACAGACAACGGACGACGGATCCGACTCCCGGTTGGTGGCGGCGAGCGCGCGCACGTGCATCCATTCTGGAACCCCCACCGGGATATTACGCCGTCGAGGGCCGGTCAGTTCAACTGAACGGAAATCAGCTTCGACACGCCGGGCTCCTCCATTGTCACGCCGTAGAGGCGGTCGGCAATCTCCATCGTCTTGCGGCTGTGCGTGATGATGATGAACTGGGTCTGCTGCTGCATGCCGCGCAGCATCTCGACGAACC
>DATFXR010000733.1:0-4608 GCA_035315685.1 Vicinamibacterales bacterium
CCGATTCAGGCCCAGGGATCACGCAGGGCGCGACTTTAGTCAGCCCCGCCGCAGCCCGGAGGCGCAGATGACCGCGTTCGTAATCCGTTCCTCGCTCGACGCGTCCTACCGGGGGGCGCTCGAGCGGCTCATGTACTTCAATCCGCGCCAGCACGAAGCAGAGAGCGGCATCGAAGAAGTCGTCGACGCGTACGGAACGCCGATGATTCTCTCCGGTCCCGCCGGTCTCCACGTCGTCGTCGGGCGCCGCCAGGATGCGCAGTGCCTGTTTGCGCTGGCGCAGACCACGGCCGGTCCGACGCTTGCCGGCATGATCGTGTTTCTCCGTGTGTCGATCGAGGAGATGCTCGTTCTGCACGTCGCGGTGGCCGACAGTTTCGGACGCAACCGGCGGCTGAGCCTCGAAGTGGTGATGGCGCTGGTGCGATCGGTGCGCGAAGTCACGCAGCGGCTGCGCGGGATGAAACATCTGCGAATGCTGTATCTGCCCGGCGGCCGTCATCCGACTGCCGACTCGAGGGCCGCTGCGCTCGGTCACTGAGCGCGACGGAATAGTTCCAGCAGGCGCACTCCGCGCGCGACGCGGCGGGTATAGGATCGGCGCCATGAAACGCGACGATTCCGTCTCCATCGCGCGCCGCGAGTTTCTCCGGTTTCTCGCCGCCAGCCCATACGTGGCCGCGCTCGGTGGCGTTGCCGCGTTCCTCGAACAGCATCCACTTGGCCACAGTTCGCAGGACGGCGCCGCGCCGCTCGCGAGTCCGGCCGAGGCCTTGAGCGTATTCGACTTCGAAGAGGCCGCGCGTCGCAAGGTGCTGCCCGGGCACTGGGCCTACATGGCCAGTGGCGTCGACGACGATGTGACGCTGCGGGCCAACCGCGAGGGTTATTCGCACCTTCAGCTGCGGCCCCGGCGTCTGCGCGACGCAACCAAGGTGGAAATGAGCGTCGATTTGTTCGGCACGACCTACGCGAGCCCGATCTTTCTCTGCCCGACCGGCGGCGAGAAGTCGTTTCACGCGGACGGCGAAATCGCCGTTGCCAGGGCGGCCAGGGCGCGCAACACGCTGCAGGTACTGTCCACTGCCGCATCGACCGGCATCGAAGACGTGAACACGGCGCTCGGCCGCCCCTGCTGGTATCAGCTCTATGCGCCGCGCGCATGGGAGGCCAACGAGTCATTGCTGCGTCGCGTGGAAGCCGCGGGCACGACGGTGATCGCGCTCACCGTCGACAACACGACCGGCAGGAACAGCGAGACCTATCTCCGCACGCGGCCAAAGGATCTCAAGCAGTGCGACGCGTGTCACGAGGGTGGACCCGGCGGCGGGCCGCGGCCGATGACGCAGAATCTCCCGATGCCGGGCGGCCGCGGCAGCAACCCGGCGATGGACTGGGCATTCGTCGATCGGCTCCGCAAGGCGTGGAAAGGAAAACTGATCATCAAGGGGATCGACACGCACGAGGACGCGAAGCTGTGCGTCGAGCACGGCGTCGATGCGATCCTCGTGTCGAATCATGGCGGCCGATCGACGGAGACCGGACGCGCGACGATCGAAGCGCTTCCGGAAGTCGTCGCCGAGGTCGGCGGCCGGATTCCGGTCTTCGTCGACGGTGGCGTGCGGCGCGGCACCGACGCCTTCAAAGCGCTCGCGCTCGGCGCGCGAGCGGTCGGCATCGGCCGTCCATTTCTGTGGGGGCTCGGCGCGTTTGGTCAAGCCGGCGTCGATCGCGTCCTGGAGATCCTGCAGGCCGAGCTGAAGCTCGTGATGGGCAACTGCGGCACGGCCACGGTCGCGGACATCACGAATGCGTACGTGACGACCGCGCCGTTCTGGCCGCCGCGGCGGTGATTGACGACGACGATCGGTGTTCGCAGGATCGTGGCGCGGCGTTACCCGTAAGAGGTGAGGTTCGGCCATGATCCTTCGAAGCGGCGATAGCGGAGACGCGGTCAAGACGTTGCAGCGTGGTTTGAACCGGATGGGCGCCATGCTCCTCGTCGACGGCGACTTTGGCGCCGGCACGAGCGCGGCAATCCTGAACGCGCGGCAGCAACTGAATTCTCCGGGCCCTGCGGAGGCAGACGATAACCTTCAGACCGCCGTCGCGGCCGTCCCCGATCCGTTTCCGCCGCTGACCGGTTCGGGCATGACGTTCATCGCCCGCGAAGAAGTATCCGATGCGACGGTCTATCAACGGCGGTTTCAGACTCCGACCTGCCCGCCGCCGCCGAGCGGCGTGACGATTGGCATCGGCTACGACTGTCGGTTCGTCGAGCGCGTGGAGTTCCAGGCAGATTGGGCCGACCTGCTGCCGGCGCCCGCCGTCTCGCAGCTCGAAACGGTGCTCGGCAAGCCTGGAACGGCTGCGGTGCTCGCTCCGGTGGCGGACGTGGTCGTGCCGCTCGCCGCCGCGATGCAGGTGTTCGCGAAGCGGACGCTGCCGAAGTATCTCGACCTCACCCGCAGCATCTACCCCCAGCTCGACGATCCGGCCGTGACGGCTGCGCAGCGGACTGCACTCGTCAGCCTGGTCTACAATCGCGGCATAGATCTGTTCGACACTCGGCCTGGAGACCGGCGTCGCGAGATGCGGGCGATTCGCGATCTGCTCGCCGCGAGGCGATTCGACGACAGCGTCGCCGCGCAGTTCGAGTCGATGACGCGGCTGTGGGACCCGGTGAGAGCGGGCGGTCTGATTCAGCGCCGTCGCAACGAAGCGACGCTGTGGAGATCGGGATTCGCGGCGCTGCAGCTGGAATAGCTGCGCGACGGGCGCCCGTCGGAAAGACCACGATGGACTTCATCGAGCGGCTACTCGGTATCGCGCCGGACGGAGGCTCGGGCAGCGTGGAACTCCTGCTGCTCCTCGCGCCAATGATCGGCATCGCATTCCTGCAGTTTGCCTGGCGCCGCGAACGGCGTCGCACGGTGTCGCGCCGCGGCTGACCAGGCGTCCGACTGCGTCCTCCTCGCCGTCACTCCCGGAGTCGATCATGAGCACACGCCGCGCCCGCGCCCATCGCAGAAAGATCGCGCTTCGGCGTCCCCGTCCGGAAGCCGCAATCACGCCAGCGCCTCCCGCCCGGGCGAAATCGCCGCATCGTGACGACACGCTGATCCCAGGTCGCATTCAGCCGGAGCCACGGATTGCGCGCGGGCCGACCAAACGCCAGGGGACCGGTGTGCCCGCTCCGCGATTGAACAGTCACAAGGCGCGGTCGATCTGGTTCCGGGCGCGCGCAGCGTGGCCGATGCGCGAGGCGCCGGTGACCAAAGTGGTGCGAGAGCGCGATCTCTCACGCAAGCGGCTGACGCCCGCCGCTGGAACGGCGCAGTGGGAAGGCATCGGGCCCACCAACATCGGCGGCCGGTTGACGTGTGCGGTGAGCGACCCTGCGCATCCCGACCACATCTGGGTCGGAGCGGCCGGCGGCGGAGTGTGGTTCAGTCCCGATACCGGACAAACGTGGCGAGCGCTGTGGCACGACCAGGACGTGCTGAACGTCGGCGCCCTCGCGATCGATCCGGCGGATCCCAACATCCTGTACTGCGGCACCGGCGAAGCGAACCTCTCCGCAGATTCCTACGGCGGTGTCGGCGTCTATCGCACGGTCGACGGCGGCATCACCTGGCACCTGCACGCCGCGTCGGAGAAGACGGGACTGCCGCGGCGGATCGGCTGCATCGCGATCGATCCGTTCGATGCGAAGCACCTGCTGATCGCGGGTGTCGGCTTCAACGAAGTCGCGGCGGGCGAGGAGCTCGGCGGGTTGTACGACTCGCGCGACGGCGGCATCACGTGGACGCGTCTGTCGCTCGGCAACGCCGGCAACTACTGGAGTCACTCGATTCGATTCCATCCCACCACGCGCGGCGTCGTGTTCGCCACGATCACCGCGCGCGGCGCGACCAGCGGCATCTATCGAAGCACCGACGGCGGCGGAAAATGGACGCATCTTCGCAACGGTCTGCCGCCGCCCGCGCGAATGGGCCGCACCAGCCTGGCGATCAGCCCGTCCAGGCCGGACGTGCTCTACGCGATCTGCGCCGACGCGCACAGCGACAGCGCCGATGCGATGCTCGGCGTCTTCCGCAGCACGAACGGCGGCGCGCGCTGGACCAACGTGACGCGGCGTCACTTCAGGACCGAAGGGCAGATGTCCTACGGGAACACCATCGCCGTGCACCCGGACAATCCGAACCACGTGATCTGCGGTGGCGTCGACCTCCACCTCTCGAGGAACGGCGGCCGCACCTGGACACGGGTGACGAAATGGAACGCGCGGCGCGGCACGCAGCGCTACGCGCATGCCGATCACCACAGCCTGCTGATGCCCGCGGGGATCCCCGGCCGCGTCTACGATCCCAACGACGGCGGCCTCGACATCAGCGACGACGGCGGCCTGACGTGGAAGAACCGCAGCAGCGGCCTCGCCGTGACGATGTACTACGACATCGACGTCGCGCAGAGCGACGCGCGCGCGTTCGGCGGCGGAGCGCAGGACAACGGCACGCTGATCACGACCAGCGGCCGTCCTGACGACCACCTCGAGATCCTCGGCGGCGACGGCGGCTGGATCGTGTTCGATCGGCGCAACGCGTC
>DATFXR010000734.1:0-4226 GCA_035315685.1 Vicinamibacterales bacterium
AAAGGAGAGGGGAGCGCCTTCGAGCTCTCGCCGATCCTCGAACCGCTGGCGCCGTACCGGAACCAGATGCTCGTGCTCTCGGGCATCAAGGCGAACTGGAACTACATCCATGCCGGCGCGTCGGGATCGTTTCTGACCGGAACCACGCGCGGCGGCCGCACCGAGATCGAGATCGTCGCGGATGTCTCGATCGATCAGATGCTGGCGAAGCATTTCGCCGGCGAGACGCAGCTGCCGTCGCTCGAGCTCTCGATGGACGTACCCGCCAACGCCGGCGCCTGCACCGGCAATTTGAGCTGCGTCTACACGCACACGCTGTCGTGGCGGAGTCCGACACAGCCGCTGCCGATGGAATGGAATCCGCGAGCGGTGTTCGAGCGGCTGTTCGGCGACAGCGGCAGCACCGATCGCGCCGCGCGTGAAGCGCGGCTTCGTCAGCACAAGAGCATCCTCGATTCGGTGTCCGAGAAGCTGGCGAGCCTCCGTCAGGACCTCGGCTCGCAGGATCGGACGAAGATCGACGAATACACCGAAGCGGTCCGCGACGTCGAGCGGCGCGTGCAGAAGGCGGAGGAGCAGTCGGAGCTCGAACTGCCGACGCTCGAACAACCGCAAGGGGCGCCGCCGGTGTTCGAGGATCACCTGGCGCTGATGCTGGATCTGCAGCTCCTCGCCTTCCAGTCCGACCTCACGCGCGTCATCAGCTTCATGATCGGCAAGGAGCAGAGCGCGCGTCCGTATCCGCAGATTGGCGTGCCCGAGGCGCACCATCCGTTGTCGCATCACAACGACGTGCCGGCGCTGGTCGCGCACATGTCGAAGATCAACCACTACCACACGGAGCTGTTCTCGAAGTACCTGGCCAGGCTGCGCGCAGCACCGGACGGCGACGGCTCGCTGCTCGATCACATGACCATCCTCTACGGCTCAGGGATCTCCAACAGCACGCGCCATTCAGGCGACAACCTGCCGCTCCTCGTGATCGGCGGCGGCTCCGGCACGCTCAAGGGCGGCCGCCACCTCACCTACAACGACAAGCCGACGATGGCGAACCTGCTCGTGACGCTTGTCGACAAGATGGGCCTGCCGGTGGAGAAGATCGGCGGCAGCACCGGCGCGCTGCCGCTGGACACGCTGTCTGGCGTATGACGCGATGGGCGAACTAACCACGGAGACACGGAGACACGGAGCCACACGGTTCGACGGGCCGGCCTGCGAAGCAGGCCGCGCGTCGCTTCGCGACGCCCGTCGAACCGTCGGTCTTCTCTGTGCCGCTGTGTCTCTGTGGTTATGCATGCCGGCGTTCGCCGCGGAGCGACCCGCACTGCTCGACGCTGCGAAGAACGCTGACGCGGACGCGGTGCGCGTGCTCGTGCAGAAGAAGGTGGACGTCAACGCCGCCGACGCCGATGGCACCACGGCGCTTCATTGGGCGAGCTACCGCGACGACGTCGCGAGCGCGGACCTGTTGATTCGTGCGGGCGCGCGCGTGGACGCGGCCACCGATCTCGGCGTCACGCCGCTCTGGAATGCGAGCCTCAACGGCAGCGAGGCGATGGTGGCCCGGCTGTTGAAGGCCGGCGCCAACCCCAACGCGGCGCTGCTCCTCGGCGAGACGCCGGTGATGGCCGCCGCACGATCGGGTTATCCAGCCGTCGTCGAACAGCTGATCGCGAAAGGCGCCAACGTGAACGCCCGCGGCGCGCGCGGACAGACGGCGTTGATGTGGGCGGTTTCGCAGAAGCACTCCGACGTCGTCAAGGTGCTGCTCGCCCGCGGCGCCGACGTCCACGTGCAGTCGGAGGTGTGGAACGAGGTGATGGCAGTGCCGCCGCACGGCCACCTCGACTACAACCGCGCGATTCCGCACGGTGGGGACACCGCGCTCATGTTCGCGGCGCGCGCCGGCGATCTGGAGTCGGCGGCCCGGCTGGTCGCGGCGGGCGCACATGTCAACGACGCCGACGCGTGGGGAGTGAGCGCGACTGCGCTCGCGGCGCACGCCGGCTATCGCGACCTGGTCGTGTTTCTGCTCGACCACGGCGCCGACCCGAACGCCGCGCGCGCCGGGTTCACCGCGCTGCATGCCGCGGTCATGCGCCGCGACGAGGCGATGGCCGCCGCCCTGCTGGCGCACGGCGCCGACCCGAACTTTCGGGTGACGAGCTGGACGCCCACCCGCCGCTCGTCGAAGGACTACCACTTCAGTCCCGAGCTGGTCGGCGCGACGCCGTTCTGGCTTGCCGCGCGGTTCGACAGCCCATCGCTGATGCAGCTGCTGCTGAAGCACGGCGCCGATCCGTGGTTCGTCCATCGCGGCGATCACGTGGTCGAAGCGCGCGGCGGCAGCGGGTTCCAGCGTCGTACCGACGTGACGACAGCGCTGATGGCGGCAGTCGGGATGGGTGGCGGCGAGGCATGGATCCAGCCCGAGCGCAGCGAACGCGAGCCGCTCGCGCTCGAAGCAGCGAAAATGCTGGTCGAGCTCGGCATCGACGTCAATGCGGCCAACCTCGATGGCCGCACCGCGCTCGACGCCGCGAAGGCGGCCAAATACGAAACCGTCGCCCGGTTTCTTGTCGACAACGGCGCTCGAACGGGAACAAAGTAGTCAACGCGTTGTCGAACTACTGAGAGGTCCTGCCATGGCTCTGCGGTATCGGTTCGCCTGTGGGACGGTCTGTGGCCTGATCGCCATTGCCGGCGCCGCCGCGGTGGCGGCACAGTCGCACGCGAACACGACGGCGGTCGCGTCCGGATGGACCGTGAGCCGCCTTTCCGACGGCCACCCTGACTTCCAGGGCGTCTGGGCGAACAACACGGTGACGCCGCTGCAGCGGCCGAAGCAGTGGGACGGCAAGACGCGGCTGACGGACGCCGAGGTGGCCGAGCTGCAGAAGTTCGCCGCGCAGATCACCGAAAACGACGGCGACGCGCAGTTCGGCGACAGCTTCATCCTCGCCGTGCTCAACAAGGTCGCCAAGCCGATCTCCTACGACCCCGGCACAGGGAACTACAACCAGTTCTGGATCGTGGACCGCGACTGGCACGATCGGCGGACCGCGCTCATCACCGATCCCGCCGACGGCAAGATTCCGCCGATGACGCCTGATGCGCAGAAGCGCCGCGCGGCGGAGCTCGAGCATCGCAAGACGCACGCGTTCGAGGATCCGGAAGTGTTCCCGCTCGGAGAGCGCTGCGTGAACTTCGGCGTGCCGCGGCTCCAGGCGGCGTACAACAGTTACCTGCAGATCGTGCAGACGCCCAGCTACGTGATGATCATGAACGAGATGGCGCACGACGCACGGGTCATCCCGCTCGACGGACGGCCGCACCTCGATCCCCGCGTCCGCGTCTGGAACGGCGATCCGCGCGGCCACTGGGAAGGCGACACGCTGGTCGTCGACACGACGAACTTCTCGGCGAGGAGCGACTTCATGGGCTCTCACGAGAACCTGCATCTCACCGAACGGATCACCCGCGTCAGCCGTGACGTTCTCGACTACGAGTTCACCGTGGACGATCCGACCACGTGGACCGCGAAGTGGACCGCGATGATTCCGCTGCGCTTCAAGAACGAGATGATTTACGAGTACGCGTGTCACGAAGGGAACGACGCGATTGCCGACATGCTGCGCGGGCACCGCTTCGAGGAACGTGAAGCGGAGAAGAGCCGACCCCGGTAATCACTGCCGGTGTTCTACATCGACTCGCTGATCCTCGGCGCGACCGAATGGTCGTGTCAGAAATTCCAGGTGCTGACCGGCAGGACCAACGTGTGGCTGGCGATGCAGCTCACCAACGTGAGCATCATCATCTACTTCGTCTGGGCGGCGCTGTATTTCTGGAATACCGATTCGACGGTCCGAACGTTCGTCGGTGTGTTCTGCGGCGGGCTGCTCTACGCGTTGACGCAGACGATCTTCAAGGTCTCGATCGAGGACTACGAGAACAGCGCGTACCGGCGCGTTGCGAAAGGCTTGCGAAATCCGCGACGCCTTCGGGACGCGCCGCTCCGCATGTCGTTTCTCATGCTGGCCGTCGTCGCGTGGCTCATGCTCGGCTTCCTGGTGTCGTATCCGGTGCTCTTCGTCTACGTGAAGCTGCGGGTCCACCTGCTGGTGCTCAGCTACCTGCTGATCATGCTGACCCTGCTGCTGCTCTATCTGCTGGCGTGCGATCCGCTGCCGCCGTGCACCGGCAAGGTGAAAGAGTGGCTCTACGCC
>DATFXR010000735.1:0-19945 GCA_035315685.1 Vicinamibacterales bacterium
GGCGAGCTTCATGTTGCTCTCGGGATTGTGGGCGATGCCGACGCCGTGCTTCTTCAGAATCGCGATGTCGGCGTCGGTCACCCAGACGCCGTGCGCGGCGAGCGTCTTCGGTCCCCAGAAGCCGATCGACTCCAGCGCCGCTGCCGGCGTCATCGAGTACTGCTCGCGCGCCGTGCGGATTTCGTCCTCGGTCTCCGAGAAGTGAATGATGACCGGCACGCCGTATTTGCGCCCGAGCTCGGCCGATGCGACCAGCGTCGTCCTGTCGTTGGTGTAGAGCGCGTGCGGCGCGACAGCCGGCACGATCAACCCGTTGTCCTTGAACTCGCGGATGAACCGTTCGGCGCGAGCCAGCGCGTCGGCCGGCGTCTTCGCATCGGCGACCGGAAACTGGATGATCGTCTCGCCGAGGACGCCGCGCAGGCCGGCTGCGAAGGTTGCCCGCGCGATCTCCTCCTCGAAGTAATACATGTCGGCATAGGTCGTCGTCCCCGATTCGATCATCTCGAGCGCCGCGAGCCGCGTGCCGACCCTGACCATCTCAGGCGAGACCGTCTTCGCCTCCGCCGGAAAGATGTACTTCTGCAGCCAGTCCATCAGCGCGAGATCATCGGCGAGCCCGCGATACATCACCATCGGCGCATGCGTGTGCGTGTTGATCAGTCCCGGGAGGACGAGCTGTCCGCGCGCGTCCACGCTCTCGCGCGGCTGGTACTTCGCGGCGAGTGCCTCCGGCGTTCCGACCTCCACGATGTCAGTGCCGTCGGCCGCCACCGATCCGGGCGTGAGGACCTGGCGGGCGCCGTTCTCGGTGATCACCGTGCCGCCAGACACGACCAGCGAAATCGTGCGGCGCCCCTGCTGGGCCGCAACGCGGCCAATCGCCAGTGGCACGACAACGAGGAGACAGGCAACGAGAGGTCGTTTCATTCGCGCGAATTGTACCAGCCCGACACATGTCGTGCCCCAGCCCGCAGCGCTCGAGTCCTCACAGCGAGCCCCAAGCCCCCAGGCCCCAAGCCCCTAGCCCAAGCCCCAACTCTGTGCGTTGTATAGTGAGGGCCCGTGCCGGTCCACATCGTCAACCATCCGCTGGTGCACGACGCGCTCGTCCGCCTGCGCGACAAGGACACGTCGCCGGAACATTTCCGGCAGGCGGCGACGCGCATCAGCGTGCTGCTCGCGGCCGAAGCGCTGCGCGACATGCCAACCGAGGATCTCACGGTGCAGACGCCGCTGGGACCCGCGCCAGGGCGACGCGTCGGCCGCGACGTCGTCGTCGTGCCGGTGCTGCGTGCCGGACTCGGGATGCTCGACGCTGTACTCGAGCTCGTGCCGGGCGCGCGCGTCGGGCACATCGGGCTGCAGCGCGACGAGATGACGGCAATCGCGTCGCAGTACTATTCGAAGCTGCCGGCGCACCTCGACAGCAGCTACGTGTTGATGATCGATCCAATGCTCGCGACCGGTGGCAGCGCGGTCGCCGCGCTCGACCTGCTGCAAGGCGCCGGCGCGACCGTGGTCCGGATGATCTGCATCGTCGCCGCGCCGGAGGGTGTCGCGCTCGTGGAGCGTCATCATCCCGCCGTGGCGATCTATACGCCGGTGGTCGATCGCGAGCTGAATGCCCACAAGTACATCGTGCCGGGACTCGGCGACTTCGGCGATCGACTGTATGGGACGGTGTAAGGGTTCAGGGTTCAGGGTTCAGGGTTCAGGGTTCAGGGTTCGGCCTGGCAAAAGTCGGACAAGCGTCAGGAGCTCGCCGATGATCGATAAGAGCGGTCTCGCCGATCGGCGGAATCAGGCGCGCCGGCAGACCGAGCGCTGGCAGTCGGCGCTCACCGAGATTGCGCCGAACAAGATCCTCATTCGCGGCTATCCGGTCGACGAGATGATGGGCCGGCTCGGGTTCGCCGAGGCGGTCTATCTGCTGTTGATGGGCGAGCTCCCGACACCGGCGATTGGCCGCATGCTGAACGCGGTCCTCGTGTCGTCGCTCGATCACGGCGTGACACCGCCCTCGACGCTTGCCGCGCGGAACGTCGCGACATCGGGGGCACCGCTCAAGGACTGCGTGGCCGCCGGCATCCTCGCGTTCGGGCCGCACCACGGCGGCGACATCGAGTCGTGCATGCGTTTTCTGGACAAGGGGCTGAGCGAGATTCGTGCCGGGAAGTCGCCGCACGACGCCGCTCTCGCGATCGTGCGCGAGTACGTCGCGACGAAAGAGGTGCCGCCCGGCTTCGGTCACCGGCTCCACGCGCGCGACCCTCGCGCTGCGCGACTGTTCCAGATGGCGCTCGAGCTCGAGCTCGAAGGCGAGCACGTACGGATGCTGCGGGCCTGTGAGCGCGTTCTGGAGTCGCACACCGAGGCCTTCGGCCGGCCGCTGCCGGTGAACGTCGACGGTGCGATCGCGGCGATCTCCGCGGACCTCGGCTTCGCGTACGAGCTGGGCAACGCGATCTTTCTCATCTCCCGTCTGCCGGGCCTCATCGCCCATGCACACGAGGAGCGGACCCGGCAAGCACCGATGCGCCAGATCGATCCCAAGGACCACGACTACGACGGCGCCCGCCAGCGCCGCGTGCCGGAAGGACGGAAGTAATTAAGAATTAAGAATTGAGAATTAAGAATTCGTATCACGCTGCCGGTACCGTCGCAGCCGTGATTGCGAATTCCTAATTCTTAATTCCATTAATTCTTAATTACTGTCCGGTCGACCACGCGGCCGCAGTCACCCATGACCCTGCCGTAGTATGGGTTCTGGATCACCGCACCGCGCTGCAGCCACGACTTCCGCGCCATCGGACAGTACGCGACCGCGAGACCGTCGGGCAACGCGGTGCCGATGTAGTCGAGGAGCGCGTCACTCAGACCGCCGAACGCCTCGCGCGCACTGCGCAAGTCGGTGACCTGCGCGAACGGATTGACGGCCGCCCTGACCGCAACGGCGCTCGATCCGATCTTCACCGTCGCATTCGCGAGCGCGAGCGCGCTGGCGCTGACACCGTCGAGCCGATCGGCGGCAAGCGCCTGTTGAATCCCCAAGTACGATTCGACGAGTGTGCTCACGTCGGTGGCCGACGGGCTTCTGACGGCGTCGCGCCGTGACGAAGGCGCGCGCGCCGGCGCCACATCAGGCATCCCCGCCATGGGCGGCATCGGCCCAACGCCCGGGGCGTTGACGGGCGCCGCGCCGCCGCTCGTCCTCGCAAGGTAGTCGATCAGCACCGTCGCGTCGCCCTCCGTCAAGGACAGGTTCGGCATGCGCACGCGCCCGTACTTCTCGAACAGCGACCACGCAATCGGATCGCCGTTGTCGAACACGCGATCCGGAGTCGCGATGAACTGCTTCAGCCACTCATGGTCGCGCGTCGCGGTCACACCCTTCAAATCCGGACCGATCGCGTCGCCGCCGCCGATGCGGTGGCATGCCGCACAATGATTTCTGAACGTGTACTCGCCCACGTCCAGGTTGACGACAGGCACGTCGGCAAATGAGGGGAGTGGTTTGGTCGCGCTGGACTTCCAGCCGTCCAGCCAGTCGCTCATCGTCCGCGCCAGAAAGCCCGGGTTGTCGAGCGCCGAATTTCTCATCCACTGCCCGCTCGGTTCGTTGCCGACCAGCAGGTTCGGGGTGTGCCCGTCAGGATTGTCCGGGTTCGGCGCGGAATAGAGCCCGAGTTTCTTGCTGATCAACTCGATGTCCGCGGCCCTGCCGGTGAGGAACGTCCACCCCGGGCCCACGTGGTACTTCGCCGCGTACTCCTTGAGCACGGCCGGCGTGTCGTGATCCGGATCGATGGTGATCGAGTAAAAGAAGATGTCGCGCCCGACCCGATCGCCGAGCACGCGCTGCACCTGGGCGAGACGCGCGGTCTCGAGCGGACAGGCGTACTGGCAGGTCGTGTAAATCAGATCGATCGCGACCGTCTTCCCCTTGATCAGATCGTCGTAGAAATGGACGGGTGCGCCGTCCTGTGTGGTCAACGTCACGTTGGGGAAATAGTCGGCGCCCCAACGGGTGTTGTCCGCAGCGATCGGCGTGATGGAGACCACCACGCCGATCAGCCAGGCAGCAGTAGTGGCCGCCGTGATGGCCGACCACGAGCTGGTACGTGTTCGCCGAGTCCTCATGCGCTCGATCCTCTAAAACGCAGTCGGCAGGATCTCGGTGGGCGACCTGAACGTCACGCCGTTCGGCGTCGGAATCGGCGTTGGCAGCGGCCGCAGGAACGGCGTCCCGCCATCGTCGAGCTCCCACCGGAGCAGCATCGCGTTGTCCTCGTGCATCGTGTTGTGGCAGTGCTCCATGTACATGCCGCCCCAGTCGCGGAACTGCATCGTGAGCGTGACCGAGGACCCCGGATGCAGCCGGTAGACGTCCTTGCGGCCGCGCTCCCACGCCGGCACATTCGACGCCTTGCCGTCGCGCGCAAGGATCTGCCCTTCCTCGAAGTGAATATGGATGGGATGATCCCAGCCGCCGCCGGTCTTCAAGGTCCAGACTTCGCGCGTGCCGAGGCGCGGCGCCGCCGAGAGGCGACCGAAGTCGGCCTGCAGCCGGACCGGGCCGCCGTCGACGGAAACGCCCCACTGGCCATCACCGTCGTACGACGAGGTCGGATCGTTGGTGGTCTTGATGGCGCCGCGGCCGAAATCGAACGAGCGTTCGCGCACGACCGGAATCGACGAGAGATCCGGATTCGGAATGAGCGTCGAAGGCACCTGGCTGTTATCGGTCGTCGCCGCGCCGATCCGGAACTCGAGGAACTTGCCGACGCACGGGTCCTGCGACGCGCCGCCGAGCGCTTGCGCCAGCGAGACGTCGCGAACCGGCTTGGCTCCCTCCAGCCTCCTGTCGCCGGCATCGAAGTGGTCGCAGAGATTGACCAGGTACGCCCGGTTGCCTTGCACCGTGGTGAAGTCGATCACGATGTCGTAGCGCTCGGCGATGCCCTGTTCGTCGAGCTGGGTCAGCGTCACCGGGCTGGGCAGCAGGTTACCGTCGTTGGCAATCTGCTGGAACGCCACCGCGTTGTTGTTTCCGTCGCAGAGCGCCACCTTGAAGAACCGCGACACACTGGCGTTCAGAATCCGGAAGCGGTACTTGCGCCGCTCGACCTCGAAGTACGGCCTGTAGGTGAGGTTGACGGTCAGACAGTCGGCGACGAATCCGTCGAAGTTGAAGATGTCCATCGCCAGCTGGCCGTTGCCATCGAACGCTTTGTCGGCGAGCATCAGGTTGACGTCGTACTCGAGGTTGCCCCAGCTCTTCGCCGTGCCGCTCGGCAGCCGCAGGTTGACGCCGTCGCTGATCTCCTCGTTGCCGCGATCGAGCCCGCTGTAGATGTTGAACATCGCGGCGTTGCCCTTGTACACGTTCTGCGCCGTGAAGCTGAACATGTGATCGTGGAACCAGTGCGTGCTCATCGTCTCGCGCCAGTCGCCGGCGACCTTGTTGATGCCGCCGTTGTCGGCAGGTGAGCTCGCACGCGGATCGGTGGCGTCGGCGTTGATCGTCCGCCAGCCCGCCAGCACGATCGGCCAGTGGTAGTCGTAGAACTGTCCGGGGAAGAAGAACGCGCCGGTGAAACCGTCGTTCTCGGCGCCGTGGTGGCCGTTGTGCTCGTGCGTCGAGATCGTGTGGCGTCCGAAGCCGTTGTTGCTGCGCATGTCCGCCGGCAGCCGGTTGTAGTGGCGAAACAGAATCGGCTCGCCGTAGCGGCCGAGCACCAGCTTCGGCGGGATCGTGCCGTTGAACGTCCACACGCTGTTCGGCTGCTGCACGAGCATGCCAGGGTGGAATTTCAGCGGAATCGAATCGGTCGCGTTGATGCCGCAGTTGTACTTCGAGTCGACGGCCGGGTTGTATTGGCCGTTGCTCGCGGCCTGGCCCTGGCTGACCTGATAGGCCACCCTCGGCGGAAACAGATCGAATCCCTGATGCGCCCAGATGTCGCCGGGCGGCCGGCCCTCAATCGGGCCGAAGCCGCTGGCGAGCGCCGGATCGAGGGCCTGCAAGGTTTCGTTGGCGGCGGCCGTCGGGAGCGGATTGAGACTGCCGACAGACTGCGGCGTCAGCACGTCGAACCGCGGCATCGGCGTGGTGAACGGCTGAACGCCGAACAGCGGACTGGGCGGCAGTCCTGTACCGCCGTCGGCGTAGACGCTCTTGGCGAACGGGCTCAATCCGCGAATCGGCGCGAGCGCGCCGAGTGCCGTGAACAGTCCCATCTTGATCAGATCTCGCCGCGACACGCGGCCCCACGACAACTCGCGCAGGATCTCCGTGCGATGCTTCCGCGCGTCTTCTGCCTCCCGCAACCGAGCTCTCGATGCCTTCGCGTCCAAGTAGATGCCACTCATCGTCTTTGCTCCTCGGCCCTCGTCTGGCGCGGGCACACACGCCCAGCCAGCCCGCATGCCACAACCGTGGAACCCCAAAGGGATGGACGCGCCCGTCGTACGATCAGGGTCGGCCGCTGAGGGCGGACGCTGCGCGAACGCCGTGTGCGTACGGATCGGTACCGGCGACGACGCTGCCCTTCGCGGCCGCTCGATCGGCCCGGATTACAGACAACGCGTCAGAGGAACCGTGCGACAGGAGCGACGCGACCGGTCGGATCCTGTGTGGGCGAAGATGGTGCGGGCGACGGGGGACAGCGGGCCGAATGCATGACCGGCACGCTTTGCACACCGGTCTGTGACGAAATGCAGCAGCCTCGTCGGAGCAGTACATCTCTCCACCGCGCACCTGCCGACGTGCCGTCAGCTCGTCGACCTGCTGCGCCGACTGCGAAAACACACCTCTACCCGCTTGGCACCAGGGCTTGAACGGCGTGAACGGTTACGTCCGTTCCTGCCCTACGAGGACAGACCTATGGGGAATTTGCGGGGGAAATATGTGCCTTTATGCCTGTCCTGTCAAGCATTGTTGGTCTTTTAACGTGCAACGACTCATTCCAGAAAGCCTTTCAGCTGCAGCGGAATGCTCGAAAATGCTATCGAGTCACTGTCGCTCGTTAGACGGCCGTGCACGATCCTTTTACCGGCGGGTTGCGAATGAAGCGAAAAAATTTCGGAAAGGGCCCGCACTGATACAATCGAATCTTGGCGTGAGGCCGGCGCTGCCCGGAACCCCACCTGCAATCATCCGTCGGGCGCTTAGCTCAGTTGGTTAGAGCGCGTGCTTCACACGCACGAGGTCGAAGGTTCGAGTCCTTCAGCGCCCACCAGCGACCCACCGCAACACACGGGTCGACTCAACCGACGTGGACACCAGCCTCGACGCCCGTCAACGCGCGAGCGACCAGTATTCGCGTTCCCGCTGCCGCGACCTCTGAATCCGCGATCGACGAATCGGCAATCAACCGGTCGGCCAGCCTCAACGATCGCGAAGCGCTGCAGCATTACATCTTGAGCTGAGCGGGACGCAGGGTCACGAACACACCGAATCCGAAGTTGACGCGATTGCCGTACAACGATGTGAGCGATTCGGGCACGACGCTCGCCGATACGATGGCACCGACGCCTGGCTTCAGGCCGGCGGATGCGCGGAAAAATCGCGTGTAGCCGCCTTCGAACTTCGCGACGGTGAACACGTCCGTCGACTCGATGCCGAGGTCATGACCGGTCTTTCCGGACACCTCGACGCGGCCGAACCAGGTGTCGCGCTCGTCGAACGTCACGTTCGTTTCCGCCAGCCACGCGTGCGTCGCGTCACTTCCCTGCTCCTGGTTGCGGCTCCATCCGACCGTGCTCGCCCAGATGCTGCCCTCGCGAAGCAGGCGGTGATAGGTGGCTGACGCCGTGCCGCGAGTGACGTCGATGCGTGGACCACCTTCGTGGCTCTCTTCGGCCTCGGTCAGTCGGCCTGCAGAAACCTGCAGCGCCCACCGGCTGGTCGGAAGAAACCAGACGCGCCCGGACCAGGAATCCAGTGCGCCGAAATCGAAGTTGGTGCGGTTCTCGTCGGGCTCGCGTCCGTTGAAGACGGAGGCCTCGGTCTTCCACACCTTGCCATACAGGCCGCCGGTCACGACGCCGTAGGCGATATGCGTGGAATCGAACCAGTGGTGCGTGATCGGTGCGATGGGACTCGGCATCGCGGAGATGCGATGCGAAAACGCCGTCGGCCCGAGCGCGGGCTCGCCCACCGGACCACCATACAGCTCCAGCCGCACATCGCCCGCGAGCGGCCGATCGTAGGTCGCCGCCAGCTCCATGAAGAGGTCGTGCGGATGCTGGCGGTCGTGAATCGCCTCGCCCTCGCAGACCTCTCCGCTCGCGAGCAAATCGGGATAGCCGCAGCCGCGAACCGTCCACGGCTCCAGGCTCATCATCGCTCGCAGCCGGAGGTGACCGGCGCCGACCGACCGACCGGCCATCCCCATGAACCAGTTGACGCTTCCGGCCTGGTCGCTGCCTCGATCGCCGCTCTCGTACAGATAGTGGAAAAACACGCTTCCGTGCGCCATCAGCGTCCACGGACCTGCCTGGGCGTGGAGCGCGTACATCGGCGTGTCATCCGGCAGCCACGACGTGCCTGAGCCATCGCGCGTCGGAGGCATCCACATGTGGTCGCCATGCTCCATCTGCATGTGTTGCATGTCGTGTTGCTGCGCGGCGTCATCGCCGCCGGCCGCCGATGAGGGCGGATCGTGCGGTTGGTGAACCTCGCTGGCCGCCGGCTGCGCAGCGGCCCGACCGGCACCGAGAACGAAGAACGTCAGCGCCACGGTAAGAACTGATGATTGAGCGTTCGTGTACATGCACCCCTGCCCGCCTGAAGGTTTCGATTGGAACGCGGTCGACGGCGGGCAGGATTAGATTCGGAGCGGGATCGCGAGATGGACCTCGACGCGGTCCGGGACGCGTGAAGGTCCGTCCGTCGGACGCGCCGATGTTCGGACGAGGGTGGCTGTGTCGCTCGCCAGCACCTCCGCCGCAAGCAGCGAGGCGTCCGAGTGTCGCGCGGCCGCGACGCCCGGTGTGGTCGCTTCGCCGTCGTGGTCGCATGGATGCGCATGCACCGACAGCGTCGGCGGGGCGGTACCAGATTCGTGACAAGACGGCTGATGCGTTGCCGCGTGCGCGACGGACGGATGCACGTGCAGCGTCTGGCACGTGATCCGGCACACCTCCAGCACGACCGGGGCACTCGCGACGGCGAGTGCGATCAGCAACGCGATGCCGCCTCGTCTGATCATCAACGCCAGTATACCCTTCACGGCCCGCACGGCCACTAGGTTGGAGCCCGCTCGTGCAGCTTGACCGGGGCGGACGAGCCACGGACGCGCAGGTTGATCATCTCGACGAAGACGGAGAAGCCCATCGCAAAGTAGATGTACCCCTTCGGGATGTGCATGCCGAGCCCCTCACCGACGAGCGAGACGCCAATCAGCAGCAGGAATGACAGCGCGAGCACCTTCACCGTCGGGTGTCGGCTGACAAACCGGCTCACCGGCTCAGCCGAGAACATCATGATGGCCACCGACAGCACGACCGCCGCGACCATGATCGAGATGTCGTTCGCCATGCCGACGGCGGTGATCACCGAGTCGAGCGAGAACACGATGTCGAGCACCATGATCTGCGCGATCACCGACCAGAACGAGGGCGCGGCTCGCGTCTTCCGCTCGTGCTCGGCCCCTTCCAGCCGCTCGTGGATTTCGAGCGTCGCCTTCGCCAGAAGAAACAGTCCGCCGCCGATCAGGATGAGGTCGCGTCCGGAGATACCGCGGCTGCCGATCGAGACGAGTGGCGTCGTGAGGCGCACCACCCACGCGATCGAAAGCAGCAGCGCGATCCGCATCAGCATCGCGCCGAGCAGCCCGGCCCGACGCGCGCGAGGCTGATCGGCGGGCGGCAGCTTGCCCGACAGGATCGAGATGAAGATGACGTTGTCGACGCCGAGAACGATCTCGAGAAACGTGAGGGTGACGAGGGCAAGCAGGCCCTCGGAGGTCAGCAGCGCGTCCATGGCGCAACAACGTATCAGGTTTTGATAAGGGAGCGGATCCGAGCGGCCGGGAGCAGCCGCCGCGGGTCGGGGCGTCGGGATCGCGCGGGAAAGCAACCGCCGAGACCGCAGAGCGCGCCGAGTTTCTCTTCACAACGAAATCTCTGCGAGCTCTGCGTGCTCCGGGATCGCGTGGGAAAGCAACCGCCGAAACCGCAGAGCGCGCGGAGTTTTTCTTCACAAAGAAATCTCTGCGATCTCTGCGTGCTCTGCGGTTGCCTTTGGGACCGCCACGTGGAATTCGGACGCTTACGCCGCACCGGGTCGGCGTACGGCGAGCGTCGCAATGGCGACGATCAGTTCCAACGGGTCGATCGGTTTCACCAGGTGCATCTGGAACCCGCTCGCCAGCGCGGTGACACGATCGCGCGAGCGGGCGTAGGCAGTAAGCGCGGCGGCCGGCGTGCTGCGGGCCGGTTCTTCCAGCTGGCGCACCGCGCGGATGAACTGCAGGCCATCCATCTCCGGCATGCCGACATCGGCAATGATCACGTCACGCGGCTGCATTCTGAGCCTCTCGAGCGCTTCACGCGCCGAGCGGGCCGTCGAGACCGTCGCGCCTGCACCTTCGAGCACCGTCCGGAGCAGGTTCAGCGAATCGTGCTCGTCGTCCACGGCCAGCACCCGTACGCCGTCGAGTCGGGGCCGATCGTCGAGCACCGGCGCCTGCCGATCGACGCGCGGTTGCTCGCGCGACTCGACCTCCATGGGCCGGTGCACGATCATCAGCGGCAGCCGGACCGTGAAGGTCGCGCCCTTGCCCGGTCCGCCGCTCGCCGCCGTGACGGTTCCGCCGTGAAGCTCGGTGAGCTGTTTGGCGATCGCGAGCCCCAGCCCGAGCCCGCCATGCTGCCGCGCAAACGTGGCGTCTGCCTGCCTGAACCGCTCGAAGACGAACGGCAGGAACTCGGGCTCGATGCCGCGGCCGGTGTCGCTGACCGTGACCTCGACGTGAGAGTTCACCTGCGACAACCGGAGCTGAACTCGCCCGCCGCGCGGGGTGAACTTGATCGCGTTGGAGAGCAGGTTCCAGACCACCTGCTGAAGCCGATCGGCATCGCCAAAGACCGGCGTCGTCAACGGATCGATGACGGTTTCCACGCGAACGCCCTTGGCATCCGCTGCCGGAGTGACGGTTGCCACCGCGTCATTCAGAATGAGCGGCAGGTCGACCGTCTCGACGTTCAAGCGCAGGCGGCCAGCCACGATGCGCGACACCTCGAGCACGTCTTCGATCATCTGCTTGAGTGCGGTCGCGTTCCGCTCGATGATGTCGAGCGCCGGTTGGACCTTCCCCTCCGGCAGCATCTGCAGCCGCAGCATGCGGGTGTAGCCAAGCACCGCGTTGAGCGGCGTCCGCAATTCGTGTGAGAGCGTCGCCAGGAATTCGTCCTTCAACCGGCTGGCTTCGTTGGCGCGGGTATAGGCGCGCGCGTTCTCGACCGCCAGCGAGGCGCGCGCTGCCAGCTCGCGAGCAAAACGCAGGTCGTCGCCTGTGTACTCCCGTCCGGACTCGGCGCTGACGAAGGTGATGGCGCCGAACGCCTTGCCGTGCGCCATCAGCGGCACGCACATGTACGACGTGAGGTTCAGTTCCCGCATCACGCGGAGACGGTCCTCGTCCCCGACCGCGGCCGCGAGCGTCGATGCGGGAATCCGCGACAAGTAAGCGGCCGTACCGTTCCTGATCACCGCGTGCACGCCACCCGGCGCGTCCGGATCCATCGGATAGCGCTGTTCCACGCTTCGTCCGGGCGCGAGCTTTCGCGGATCGACCTGGGCGACCGCCAGGCGCTGCAGCGCGCCGTGTTCGCCGACGATGTCAACCGCGCACCAGTCGGCGATGGCGGGAACCGCCATGGTCGCCAGCGACCTCAGCGTCGACTCGTAGTCGAGCGACGCGCTCAGTGCCGTACTCGCATCTGCGAGAAACGTCGCCTGCTGCCGGGCGTGGTCCGCCTCGTCGCGGGCGTGGCGCTGTTGTTCGTAGAGCTCGGCGGTGGTCAATGCCGCCGCGGTGAGATTCGCGAGCGCGCGGCCCACCTGGACGTCGACGTCGCGATAAGGGCGCCGCTGACGCGAGTAGAACACCATCGTGCCGGTTCGCGCGCCTCGAATGGCGAGCGGAAACACGATCATCGAGACGATGCCTTCCTGTCGAAATGCCTCTCGCAGGTCGCCCAGCTCCGCAGCGCCAGCCACGTCCTCGAAAATGAGCGGATCCGGGAACAACCTGACCGGCCGGGCCGGTTCCGCGTCCCGCGGAACCACCCGCGCGGCGAATTCCTCGGAAACGCCAGCTGAGCGCACGACTCGCCACGGACCGGTCGCGTCAAGGCGCCAGAACGCGTAGGCGTCGGACGAGAAGACGGCGCGCGCAACATCGATTGACGCGGACAGCACGGCGTTCGAATCGGGCGAGCCGAGAATCGACGCCGACGCCGACGCCAGATCGATCAGCCGATCGTGCAGCTCGTGCAGCTCGGCTTCGATGCGCTTGCGATCCGAGATGTCGCGCGCGATCTTCGAGGCCCCGACAATCGTTCCGGCCGCGTCACGAATCGGGGAGACCGTCAGCGAGATGGCGACGGTGGTGCCGTCTTTCCGGCGACGAATCGTATCGAAGTGCTCGACGCGCTCGCCGCGGCGCACACGGCTGAGGACCATGTCCTCTTCGGCGAGTCGGTCCGACGGAATCAGGATGGTGATCGACCGACCGATTGCGTCGGCGGCGGTGTACCCGAACAACTGCTCGGCGCCGCGGTTCCACGACGTGATGATGCCGTTCAGGTCCTTGCTGACAATCGCGTCGCTCGATGACTCGACGATCGCGGCCAGGCGGTGGGTGGGGTCAGGTGGGCGGATGTCCACGCGCGATTGTCATGTTACGTCGAGAAAGGCCCGACTCACGCGCCAGCGGCAGCCAACGGCAGCTGAGCCGCACAACGCACGGCGCTTCTCGTGCTACGAATTGCTGAGAACCGCCGCGTACCACTCGAGCTCAGAGCGGCAAGGGATCGGCACGCGATAAATGGTTCGCGATGTTGCCTGCCGGACCAGCGCGACCTGCGCCGCGTCGTCCGATGGATAGACGAATCCGTCTTCGACCGGAACTTCGCGCTACCGGGCGGGCGAGACGCCTGGCGCGTCACGGTCTCCTTGCGAAGATAAATCGTGCATCTCCCATGGCGATCGACGATGGTCTGGCTAGGATCTCAGAACACTCAGCTCAGATCCTCGAGCGCTTTCGAAGGAGATCACTTGTGGGAACCGTTGTCGTGCCGTACAGCAACATTCAACAGGCGTTCACCGAGCGGCCGGACGCCGTGCACAAGGTCGTCGACGACGCCGTCAACACGGTTGCGGCGGGAGACGCCATGCGAAAAGCACAGCTCCTCGCCGACTGGCATCAGGCGGTCGCGGCGCTCGAATCGGCCGACCAGGGATCGACGATTCTGTCGACCCCACAGAACGACCTGGCATCCCGCCTGCAGACGATGATTGCCCACCGGGCGGCGGCCGGCGACAAGGTTCAGACCATCTCTCCTCGGGACACGGTCGTCACCCCACAAGGCAACGAAACCACTGTCGAGGAAACCGTCCAAGTCAAGTTCGACAACAACGACTTGATTGGCTGGCTGGGCACCGGCCTCGTGATCATTCTCGATCCAAAGCGAGCCGTGTTTCTTCCGCCGCCCTCGACCCCGGAACCGATTCCTGACAACGCGAAGATCGCGATGTTCTCGGACTGGGGCACCGGCATGTACGGCGCGACGGTCATCGCCGACAGCATTCAGAACAAGCTTCGCGAATGCGACGTCATCCTGCATCTCGGAGACACCTACTACTCGGGAACCGACGACGAAGTGCGCGATCGGCTCTGCACAGACTGGCCGAAGCGAACCGGCGTCCTCAATCGTGCGTTGAACGGCAATCACGAGATGTACTCCGGCGGGCAGGGCTACTTCGCCGCCCTGGGATCGTTCTTCCACCAATCATCGAGTTGCGTCGCGCTGCAGAACACGAACTGGCTGATTCTCGGGCTGGACACCTCGTACGACGACTTCGACCTCGCGCCGGCGCAGGTCGACTGGATCAACGCGATGATCAAGGCAGCCGGGACGCGGAAAGTAATCCTGTGCTCGCATCATCAGCCGTTCTCGGCGCTCGACGAGCAGGGGCCGAAGCTCCAGGCGGCTCTGGGCCCGCTGCTCGAGGCCGGCCGAATCGAAGCGTGGTTCTGGGGCCACGAACATCGGCTGGTCGTGTATGAGCCGCACCCGATCTGGGGAGTGAAAGGCCGATGCATCGGCCACGGCGGGTTCCCGTCGTTCCGGGACACGTCGATCGGCGGCCGCGGCATGAACTATCAGTGGATTCACATCCAGCCGCGGCCGCACGCACCCGAAGGACTCGTCCTCGACGGACCAAACTTCTGGGTGACGTCCGCGCCCGACCAGTACAGCCCGCACGGTTACGTGTTCCTGGAGTTCGAGGGCGACAAACTGTTCGAAACCTATCGGACCGCGGACAACGTCGGCCTCATGCGCTGGCAGGTGTGATGTCGATTGGCCGTCCCTGGCGAGAGGACGCGTAGATCGCCTCGATCAGCTGTACGCTGCGGCGGCCCTCACGGCCGTCGCAGCACGGCCTCCTCCGATTGCTGAACGCCTGAATGAAGTCGACGAACACGTCTCGATGGGCCGAGACGTCGGACACCACCGGCGACGCGACGTTCTGGGGCGGAGGATTCGAGGACGCCGCCGCTGCGTCCGAGAGGAGACGATCGCCGTCGAGCATCGCCGTTCCCGTCGATCCGCTGATTTCGATCCGTCGCGGCCGGCCCGGGTAGGCGCACGTCGCCGCTTCGATGGTCCCGAGCGCGCCGCTGGCGAACTCGAGCGTCGCAACCACGGTGTCCTCGACCTCGATGTCATGGAACCGCGTCGCCGTCGTCCCAGCCACGCGCGTCACCGGACCGCAGAGCCAGAGCAGCAAATCGACGGTATGGATCGCCTGGTTCATCAGCACACCGCCGCCGTCGAGCGCCGACGTGCCGCGCCACCGCGAGTCGCGGTAGTACTCGGGCGGACGCCACCAGGGCACCTGCGCGTGCACGAGTGACAGCGTTCCGAGCGTCCCGGAGTCCACCGTGGACTTCAGCGCGCGAACCTCCCGCTTGACGCGATCCTGAAAGATGACGCCGAGCGTCACGCCCGCGCGATCGGCGGCGGCAATCAACGCGTCGACGCGTGCGACGGTGATCTCGAGCGGCTTCTCCACGAGGACGTGAATGCCGCGGCGCACGGCGGCGGCGGCGTGCTCACCGTGCACGCCCGACGGCGTTCCAACCACGACCATGTCGAGCGGCGGCCCGTCGAAGAGCCGATCGACCGAGTCACAGGCGCGCGCGCCTACCGAGTCAGCGACGACGCGTGCCTGTTCGAGGCGGGGTGCGTACACGGCGACGAGGTTCACGCCGTCGAGGCCGGCAAGCGCGCGCGCGTGCGTCGTGCTGATGTTGCCGGCGCCGATCAACCCGACCCGCGTCACGCCGGCGTCACCTGACGGCACGTCAACAGATGACCGTTGCGGTGTTGCTCCGTGTCACGTTGTCGGCTGTCGCCCTGATGTCGAGCGGATTGGAATTCCCGCCAGTACGTCCTGTCACTGAGATCTGAACGGCAAAGGCGCCGACCGAGTTGGGCGACCGGGGCGCCGTTGCTGAAGACTTCAACGGTAGCGCCGGTGAGCTGGCCTTCGACGAGGATCGAGTTGTTGCAGACTGAAACGGGCCCAACGACTCTCGGTGGGATCAACGCCATCGGTTCCCTCCGCCGGACACCGGTTTTGATCGGCGCGCATCTTAGCACCGGCTGGATCGCGGCTCTCCCAGATTGCGGCGCATAAACAATCTGCAAGACGGCCGCGCGGCGTTCGAACCGACAAATCGAGGGCGAACGCCGCGCGGTGTCGCGCCTACGACGCGCGGGCGCCTGATGCGTCCATCAGCAGTGCGTGCTCGGTCCACTCGGTCACGGCTCGCGAGGGGCCGAGTCGGCCACGCGTCATCACCGCGACGCGATCGCAGACGCCAAGCAGCTCTGGAAAGTAGCTGCTCACCAGCAGCACGCCCTTGCCCTCGCTCACCAGCTCGTCGATCAGCTGATAGATGCGCGCCTTGCTGCCGACGTCAATGCCCCTGGTCGGTTCATCGAGCATGAGCAGGTCGACGCCGTGATGCAGCAGTCGCGCGACGGCGACCTTCTGCTGGTTGCCACCGGACAACTCTGCGACCGGCTGCCGCGCATCGGTGCAGCGGATGTCCAGGCGATCGATCCAACGCGCCGCCGCCGCACGCTGCCGCGACGGCCACACGAGCCCGCGTCTCCCGAACGGCGCGAGATGCGACAACGTCATGTTGTCGGCGATGCTCAGATTTCGGGCGAGTCCCTCTCCGGTGCGGTCCTCGCTGAGCATCCCGAGCCCCTGCTGCCAGCGATCGTACGGTGCCGCCGGTCCGGTGTACGCCGCCACGCGGATCCGTCCGCTCCGCACCGGCTCGAGGCCGAAGATCGTCCGCAGCAGACGCGTGCGGCCTGCGCCGAGGAGCCCGGCGATGCCAACGACCTCGCCGCGGTGCAGCGTAAAGGTCGCGTCGCCCGGCTGCAGCCCCTCAACCTCGAGCAGCGCGCCGCCGCGCTCGCGGCGGCCCCGCGGGTAGAGATCGTCCACGTTGCGGCCCACCATCAACGACACGATCGCTTCACTGCGCGTGTCGCGCGTCGGTCCTTCTCCCGCATTTCGTCCGTCGCGCAGCACGACGAACCTGTCCGACACCTGCTTCACCTCCTCGATGAAATGCGAAATGTAGACAATGGCGATGCCCTGCGCGGTGAGTCTTTCGATCAGATCGAACAGCTTCCGCACGTCGTCGTACGCCAGGCTGCTCGTCGGCTCGTCGAGCACGAGGACGCGGCAACCGATCGCGCGGGCGCGGGCGATCTCGACGAGCTGCTGCGCGGCCGGCGGCAGATCGGCGGCAGTCGCTTCGGGGGCGATCTCGGGATGCCCGAGCTCGGCGACCGCGGCCATCGCAATCGCGCGCATCCGATCCCGGTCGATGATGCCGATCGGCGCGCGCAGCGGCTCCACGCCGAGCGTGATGTTCTCCATCACGGTCAGGTGCGGCGCCAGCGACAGCTCCTGGTGGATCATCGCGACGCCGGCCTCGCGCGCCGCCAGCGGATCGCGTGGCGCGTACGGCTGGCCGTCGAGCCGCATCGAGCCGGTGTCGCACCGCACCGCGCCGGCGAGAATCGCCATCAGCGTGCTCTTGCCGGCCCCGTTCTGGCCGACCAGGCCGCAGACTTCTCCCGGACCGACCGTCAGGTCGACGCGATCGAGCGCAACCGTCGCGCCGAACGCCTTGCTGACGCCGCGCATCTCGAGACGGGGCGCTACGGGTTCAACCATCGCTTCAGGTCCGGATGCAGCAGTTCCTGGACGTCCGGATCGTCCATGTGGTCGCGCGACACGAGCCGCACACCGGTATCGATGCGCGCCGGCACCTTTTCGCCTCGGATGTGGGCGACGATCGTCTTCACGCCGAGGTAGCCCATTTTCATCGGGTCCTGCACGACCACCGCATCGAGGTGACCATCGCGCATGCCCTTCAGGAGCGCATCCGACGCGTCGAAGCCGACGAACTTCACTTTGCCCGACCAGCCGTTGTCCGCCAGCACCCGCATCATCGCGAGCGTCGTTGATTCGTTCGGCGTGAAGATGCCGTCCACGTCGAGCGAGCCATCGGCTCGCTTAAGGCCGCTCAGCAGCGCTTCGCTCTTCCTGTAGGCGCCTTCGACGTCGGCGCCGCCGTATTGATTGGCGCTGACCATCTGCAGGCCGGGACGCGCGGCGATCGCTTCCAGAAATCCCGCCTCGCGCTGCAGCGTGCTGTCCGATCCCTCCGCGTACCGGAGAAGCACGACGCGTCCTTTGTCGTGCAGCTGCGACGCGAGATGCTCACCGCCGAGGCGCCCGGCGAGACGGTTGTCAGTCGCGACGAAGCTGACGTAGTCACCGCCTTTCAATCCCGAGTCGATGACGACGACGGGAATGTCGTTGCGCTTCGCATCGGCCACGGGCTGCGCCAGCGCCACCTCGTCGAGTGGCGCGAGGACGATGCCGGAGACACCGCTGGTCACGAACCGCTCGACCTCCGAGATCTGCGACTCGCGCTCGTCTTCACGCAGCGGTCCCCGCCAGACGATGCTGACACCGAGCTCCGTCGCCGCTTTGGCGGCGCCGGCGTGAATGCTCTGCCAGAAAGCATGCGACGTCCCTTTCGGGATCACCGCGATCGTCAGCGCCGCGGGATCGCCCGGCTTGCCGGCGCGATTACAACCGCCCGCGACCAGGAGCAGCGCGATCGCCGCCCGCATCCACCGTGTCATCCTCGAGCCTCCAGAATCGTTGCGCATTGCCTCCGAGCACTGCGTCCTGCTCGTGCGCCGGACGCCCGGCCATGTAGTCGACGACGACGTTCATCGTGCGCGCGTAGCTGCCGGAGACGAGGCACACCGGCCAGTCCGATCCGATCATCAGCCGGTCCCAGCCGAACGCGTCGAACGCCACGTCGAGATACGGACGGATCTGGGCGGGCGTCCATCGATTCCAGGCGGCTTCGGTCACCAGGCCCGACAGCTTCGCGAACACGTTCGGATACCTCGCGAGTGCACGAATATCGTGCGTCCACGGGTCGAGCTCGCCGTCGCGAACATTCGGCTTCGCGAGATGATCGAGCACGAAACGGTGGCCGGGCAACCGGGCGACGCAGTCAGCCGCCACCGGCAGATGGCGCCTGTATATCAGGAGATCGAACGCCAGGTCGAATTCGGCGAGAATCGCCAGGCCCTCGAGCACCTGCGTCCTGAGGAGAAACCGATCGTCCGGTTCCGTCTGGACGATATGGCGGATGCCGACGAGCTTGGACCGAGGCCCGCTCGCGGTCGGGCCAAAGCCGGACACTACCGTCGCGCGCCCGAACGACGCGAGTTGCTCGCGCACGCGTTCCTCGCCGGCCTGCAGATCGACCCAGCCGACAACCCCGGCGATTGACGGATGATCGTCGGCGAGCGCGAGCAGCCAGCGCGTTTCCTCGACCGTCTGCCGCGCCTGCACGGCGACACAGGCATCCCATCCCGCCGCCATCATTTCGCGGACGGAGTCCGCGGGCAGAAAATCCCGACGCAGCATTGCCATCGAGTCGTCGATCCAGCCGCACTCGGCAGCGTCATAGCACCAGAAATGCTGATGCGCGTCGATTCGCATCACGGATCACGCGGGAGGAATCGGCGTCGAGCCGCCGGCGCTCGACCCGTAGCACGCCTCGACCACAGCCATCGTCCTGATTGCATCGCTGACCGGCGAAATCAGCACGCTGTCCTCCCCGGCCACGAAGCGCTGCAGGTTCGACATCGGACCCTCGAACGCTTCGGTGAACCACGACCCGCGGAGCGCGATCGGCTGCCAGGTGCCGTCGAGCGAAACCTCGAGACGATCCGGCGGGCCGGACGGGTAGCTGAGGTTGACCCCGAGCGTGAGCAGCGCCGCACCCCTGGTGCCTTCCACCTTGAACATCGATTCGCGGTGGCGCTCGTCGTGCTGATGGGTGTGGTTGAGGACCAGCGAGCAGCGGATGCGGTCGCCGTAGTCGAGGAGGATCGTGCTGCGGCTGTCGCTGAACTCGGCGAGCTGCGGATGCCTGATCGCGCGGCACATCACGCCGCGCGGCTCGCCGGCGATCCACCGGATCGTGTCGAGGTAGTGGATTGAGTGATAGAGCACCTCGAGACGCGGCGCGTGCTTCATGAATGGCCACTGCTCCCACGGCTGGCGATCGACGACGCGAAC
>DATFXR010000736.1:0-17497 GCA_035315685.1 Vicinamibacterales bacterium
GCGCATCGGCGATCTGATCTGGGCGGCTGGCGACTCGCGCACGCGCGGCTTCCTGCTGGGCGGCACGTCGGGCCGGACAACGCTCGCCGGCGAGGGACTCCAGCATCAGGATGGCAACAGCCAGTTGTTCGCGCTGGCCTACCCCAACTGCGTCAGCTACGACCCGGCGTTCGCCTACGAAATCGCGGTCATCATCCAGGACGGCATCCGCCGGATGTACGTCGATCAGGAAAGCATCTTCTACTACCTGACGGTGATGAACGAGCAGTACGCGATGCCCGAGATGCCGAAGGGCGCGCGCGAAGGCATTCTGAAAGGCCTCTACAAGTTCCGCAGCGCGTCGAAGCCGGACGCGCCGCTCCGCGCGCAGCTGTTCGGCAGCGGCGCGATCCTGCCCGAGGTGATCAAGGCGCAGGAGATCCTCGAGTCGAAGTACAACGTGTCGGCCGACGTGTGGAGCGTGACGAGCTACACCGAGCTGTACCGCGAGGGGCACGCGTGCGAGCGCTGGAACATGATGCATCCCGGCGAGCCGCCGCGCGCTCCCTACGTGTCCCAGTGCCTCGAGGACGCGGATGGCGTGCTGATCGCGGCGTCCGACTATGTCAAGGCAATGCCCGACGCGATCGACCGCTGGCTGCCGCGGCCGATGACCGTGCTCGGCACCGACGGATTCGGCCGCAGCGAGACCCGCGCCGCGCTGCGCGAGTTCTTCGAGGTGGACTATCGCTACGTGATCGTCGCGACGCTCGCCGCGCTCGCGCGCGACGGCAAAATCGCCGCGCCGGTCGTCGAGCAGGCGATCAAGGCGCACGGCGTCAGTCCACAAAAGGCAAACCCTGCTGTGTCCTAGTAACCGTCAATGGCTGATGGCTCATGGCTGATGGCTATGGTTGATGGGCCGTCACCATCAGTCATTCAGCCATCAGCCATTTCAGCCATTAGCCATTAGCCATTAGCCATTAGCCATCAGCCATTAGCCATCGAAAATGCCTGACTTCACACTGCCAGAGCTTGGTGAAAACATTTCCGCCGGTGACGTCCTTCGCGTCCTCGTGAAGCCGGGCGACACGGTGGCGATGGAGCAGCCGGTCCTCGAGCTCGAAACGGACAAGGCCACGATCGAGGTGCCCTCGTCTGTTGCGGGAACCGTCAGCGACGTCAAGGTGAAACCGGGAGACAAGGTCAAGGTTGGACAGGTGATTCTCATCGTCGGTGAAGCGGGGAAGGCGGCCGCCGCGGAAGGCGGGAAGGCGGGAAGGCTGGAAGGAAAGGACGGAAGGGCGGAAGGGCAGGAAGGAAAGGAGAGAAGGACGGAAGGAAAGGAAGGGAAGGAAGGGAAGGAAAGGCAGGAAGGGAAGGAAGGGAAGGAAAGGCAGGAAGGGCAGGAAGGCGCGGTGAGCGCGAATACGGCCTCGAGGGTTCCGGCCGACGAGCCAGGGCTCGAGCAGCACGTCGAGCGGGAGCGGCGCGACAGCGGTGACAAGGCGGGCCCGGCCCGGGCGGCGCGCGAGGCGGCGGCCGATGCGGAACCGGCGCGTCAGAAAGTCGTCGACATCAGCCGCGGCGCGCGCCCGGCGGAAACCGCCACTCCTGAGATGCCGCCCGCTCCCGCTGCACCGTCCGTGCGCCGCATGGCCCGCGAGCTTGGCGTGGACATCAACCAGGTTCCCGGCACCGGGCCGAATGGACGCATCTCGGTGGACGATGTGAAGGCGCACGCCAAGCGGCTGGTGGCCGGCAGCGGCCGTGGCGCCGCGGCCGCCGTGCCGCTGCCCGACTTCTCGCGGTGGGGCGAGATCGAACGACAACCGATGCGTGCTGTCCGGCGCAAGACGGCCGAACACCTGAGCGCGGCGTGGCAGACGATCCCGCACGTCACCCAATGCGATCTCGCCGACATCACGGCCCTCGAGGAGCTGCGCAAGAAGTACGCAAAACAGGTTGAGGCGGCCGGTGGCAACCTCACCGTGACGGCGATTGCCGTCAAGGTGGTGGCATCCGCGCTGCGCGTCTTCCCGCAGTTCAACTCGTCGATCGATCTCGGGTCTGACGAGATCGTGCTGAAGAAATACGTCAACATCGGCGTCGCCGTCGATACCGATCGCGGCCTGCTGGTGCCGGTGATCCGCAACGCCGACACGAAGAACATCGCGCAGCTGGCGGCGGAGCTCGCGCAGCTCTCCGAGAAGGCGCGCAGCCGCAAGATCGCGCTCGAGGAGATGCAGGGCGGCTGCTTCAGCATCTCGAATCTCGGCGGCATCGGCGGCACCTACTTCACGCCGATTGTGAACGCGCCGGAAGTCGCGATTCTCGGCATCTCGCGCGCACGGATGGAGCCGGTGTACCAGAAGGACAGCGGCGAGTTCGCGGCGCGGATGTTGCTGCCGCTGTCGCTGTCGTACGATCATCGGGTGATCGACGGCGCCGACGGCATCCGCTTCCTGCGCTGGGTCGCCCAGGCGCTGGAGGATCCCTTCCTGCTTTCGTTACAGGGCTGACCGAACCGCTGTCACACTGTCAAGACACCTACCTGTGCCTACGAAGACACGAAAGCACGAAGGAGCACGAAGAAACCACTTTCCAATGACGTCTTCTTCGTGTCTTCGTGTCTTCGTGGGCGCCTTTTTGATCTCATGACCTCGACTCAGCTCGTTGTCGTTGGCGGCGGTCCTGGTGGCTACGCCGCTGCATTTCTCGCCGCCGATCTCGGTCTCAGCACGACGCTCGTCGATCCGGAGCCGAATCCGGGCGGCGTCTGCGTGTATCGCGGCTGCATTCCGTCGAAGGCACTGCTCCACGTCGCGAAGGTCGTGGACGAGTCGCGGCACGCGAAAGCCTGGGGCGTCGAGTTCGCCGAGCCGAAGGTCGATCTCGACAAGCTGCGCGCCTTCAAGGACGCCGTCGTCAAGCGTCTGACCAGCGGCACCGGACAGCTGGTGAAGTTTCGCAAGATCAGGTACCTCCAGGGCTACGCCGAGATTCTCGACGCTCACAATCTGCGCGTGAGGCTGACCGCCGGCGGTGAGGACCAGGTGCAGTTCGAGCACGCGATCCTTGCGACCGGTTCGGTGCCGGCGATCCCGCCGACGCTGAAGGTGGACGATCCGCGGGTGATGGATTCAACCGCAGCGCTCGATCTGCCGGACATCCCGCCGTCGCTGCTCGTGGTCGGCGGCGGCTATATCGGCCTCGAGCTCGGCACCGTGTACGCGACGCTCGGCAGCTCGGTGACCGTCGTCGAGATGACGCCCGGCCTGCTGCCAGGCGCCGATCGCGATCTCGTCGAGGTCCTCGCCAAGCGCGTCAAGCAGACCATGAAGAGCGTGCTGCTCGAGACGAAGGTGGTCGCGGTGAAGCCCGAGGCGAAGGGCGTCCGCGTCACGTTCGAAGGCAACGCCGACCAGAAGGAGCAGGTGTTCGATCGCGTGCTGGTCTCGGTCGGCCGCCGGCCGAACTCGAAGATCCCGGGACTCGAGAAGACCCAGGTGCAGATCGATCAGCGTGGCTTCATCATGGTGGACGAGCAGCGGCGGACGCACGAGCCGTCGATCTTCGCCATCGGCGACGTTGTCGGCGAGCCGATGCTGGCGCACAAGGCGTCGCATGAAGGGCGCGTCGCCGTGGAGGTGATGGCGGGCGAGAACGTCGCGTTTTCACCCCGCGCGATCCCGGCGGTCGTCTTCACCGATCCGGAGCTTGCCTGGGCGGGCCTGACCGAGGGGCAGGCCGCGAAGGACGGACGTCACGTCACGATCGCGAAGTTTCCGTGGGGCGCGTCGGGCCGCGCCATCACGCTCGATCGCACCGACGGGCTCACCAAGCTGATCGTCGATCCAGCCACCGAGCGCCTGCTCGGCGTCGGCCTTGTCGGTCCCGGCGCTGGCGAGCTGATCGCCGAGGGAGTGCTCGCGATCGAGATGGGCGCGAACGCGACCGATCTCAAGCTCTCGATCCATCCACATCCGACGCTGACAGAGACGATGATGGAGTCGGCGGAGGTCTTCTTCGGCCAGGCGACGCACGTGTATCGGCCCAGGCGGGGATGACGGTAAGCAACCGCGGCGATCGCGGAGTCCGCAGAATTCTTCGTCAAGGAAATGATCTCCGCGGTCTCTGCGTTTGCTTTGCCCCGTCGCCTTATTTCTCCTCGGCGGCCGTCGATGTCGCCGGGCAGCTCGAATGAGTCCCTGTTGAATCACTGCAGCGTCAGCAACACCAGAATTTCGCCTTTGCCGTCCGGCAAGGGCTCGAGCGCCTTGCCGAGCAGCGTGCCCGGGCGATGCAGCGTCCGGCCGCCGACGCGCATCGGCTTCGACCGCATCGCGTAGCCTTCGGTCGGGCTGGTCACCAGCAGATCGCCGATCCGGATCGCGCCGTAGCTGGCGTCGGCTTTGACACGCACGCGGCCGCTCTGCGCCACCATTGCGCGGCTGTCGCTCTTCTCGCCGAGGACCAGGCCCGGCTGGCGGGACACGGCGCCCGCCACTCGCGTGTCATACGCCTTTGGCGCCGCGAGCACTCGATTGGGCTCAGCCGGGTCGACGATCACGACCGTCCCCGGTTCGAGCGGCGCCGCCGTCTCGACCCATTCGGCGACGTCCTGGTACTTCGCGCCGATGTTGCCGTCGACGGTCACGTCGCCCGCGACCTGCAGCCGCGTCGCCGGCGCCGTCGTGCCGATGCCGATGTTGCCGTTCGGCGCGACGGCGAACTTCGAGCTGCTGCCGAGCATGAAGTTGATGCTGCCGCCGGCGGCGATGTTGTTGATCCGGTACTCGTGGGTAAGGTTGTTGAAGCCCTGGAACTGGCCGAGCGCACCGTTCTGGTCGTAGAACAGCATCCCGGAGAACGCCGTCGCGCTGTTGCTGAGATTCTGCACCGCGTAGCCGGTGGCCACGCCGCCGGGATCGGTGAACGCCACGTGGAAGACATCGAGCGGCACCTGCGTGTTCAGGCCAATGCGAGTGGCGCTCTGGAACAACGCCGAGTTGTCGAGATTGATGGCATCGGTGAACTTGCCAAGGAAGCCGGCGGTGCCAGCCGTGTTCGTCGTCGGCGGCGGGTTCGACCCTCCTGCCGCCCTCGCGGTCGAATGTCCAGCGGCCGACGCCGCACCGGCCGCCGCCAGCGGTTCGGCCAGCGCGTAGGCGGACGCGGGCCGGCCGCCCAGCGTGTCGGCGTCGATCGCTTTCAACGCGTACGGCACGCTCACCAGTGGCAGCCGCGCCTGTTCGTGCTCACCGGGCCGGTTGACCAGCACGCCCAGCCATCGCGGCTCACCGCTCGTGAACAGGTCGGCGGGCATGCCATCCTGAGTGCTCGACCCGACCAGGACGTTGAACCGGCCGGTGCCGCCGACGACGACGTGCTGGGTTTCCTGCCAGAGCGCCTGCCCGCCCTTTTCGTCCCGATAGACCGATAGGGTCACCGACTCGACCGGTGCAGTCGGCGAACCGTCCGCCGGCTGGAAGGTACTGCTGAACCACATGAGCCGGGGAACAGCAGTGACGACGGAGCCGGCAGACGGAACCGACTGCGCGTGCACGGCTGGCGCGAGGCCCGGACACACGAGGAGGGCGACGACACCGAAAGCGACCGTTGAACGCATACGCATCTTCTCCAGACGGTGACGCCGGTGATTGACGCGAAATCTCGGCCAGGTTCTCATCTCAGGTTCACTCGTGTACTCGATGTTTCGATCACGGCAATGCGGTCACCGCATCGCGCAACTCGGCGATGTGGAGCGCGCGAATCAGTGTTCCAGTGGTGATCGCGCCGGTGAATGTCGGAGAAGTGAGGCCGCGCGCCGTGTAGACGTCGGTCAGAGCGGAGCGCAGTTCGTTGATGTGGACCGGTTTGATCGCCGTGGTGTGGACCGTCAGCGTGGCATCGGTCCACGGAAAAGCGGGGAGCGGCTGTGCGGCGCGGAGGGCGTCGATGCGCGTTCGCAGCTCCAGGACGTGCACGGCCCGCACCTGCGTCGTTCCGGTCGTCAGCGTCGCATCGGTGAAGCTGTTTGTCGCGTCGGTGAACGTCACCGCCACGGTCGCCGCGCTCGAATCGGTGCTTCCCTTGGCATTCGTCACTCTCACCCAGTAATTGGCCAGGCCGTCGAGCGGCGGCGTGACGAAGGTGCTCGCCGTCGCTAAGGGAATCGGGTTCACGACGCCGCTCGGACCGAGATGCCACTGATAGGTAACCGGGAGCAGACTGTCAGCAACGACGCTCAGCGACGCCGTCGTGCGCGCCACGATTGTCTGATTGACAGGAGACGCAGTGATTCTGGGTGATGCGAATGCGGTGTCGGCCATCACGATCCCTACGCCGGAATCGCGGTCGATCCCTGGTGCCTGGATGTCTATTGCGCTGCTCAGAAGTGCGGTACGAACCTGAGCGGCTGTTATGCCTGGCCGCGCCGATTGGATCAGTGCCGCAATGGCAGCCGCGTGCGGCGCGGCGGCGGACGTGCCGAAGAACGGATTCGAAAATCCGCCGGCGCCGGTAACCGAGACCCCATCAGCCGCGGTGATATCCGGCTTGAGGAGAACCTGCCCGCCCGTGGACGAGACGTTTCCCGGAGTGAGCGCGGCGCCGGCCGACGTGAAGAAGATGTGGCGCGGCCCGTCCGAGCTGAAAGGCTCGACGACGTTCGTCGAATTGAACGGGTTGGGGAACGGGCCAGTCGGTGCGCCTAACGTAAATGCCGTCGCGGCAGGCGTGGCGGCGACGCTGAACGACGTCGGCGCGGTCGTCGTCGCGTGACCGTGTGTGCTGCCCGCGGTGGCTATACCCAGTCGGCCGCGGTTCGTATCAAGGTGCAAGAAGCGGTCTGCGCCCGCGAATTTGACAATGACGATCCGCTCGTTCGGGAAGGCATGGCCCATCTGCTCGAAAGGATCCTGCGTGCCATTCTGCGTATCCGTGGAGGAATCGAAAATCGTTGTTCCGGTATTGTCGAGAATGAAGATGTCGTAGTCGTTGGAGGACGCGCCAAGCGGGTCGGACCAGGCCAGCGTGACGGGACCACTGACGTTCGTGAAGGTCATGACGTCGAAGGTCGTGGCGCCGAAGCTGTGGAGCCTTGTAGGGGCGCCCTCAAAAGTCAGGATTGGATCGGCGGCGGGTCCGCCATCGACGAAGTCGCCTTCCCACGTTCCGGAGGTGCCGGCGTCCAGGTTGCCGGAATTCGCGGCCGACGAGAAGTACAACGCGCCGGAGGCGGAAACGTCCTTGACGGCCTGCGCGACGACGCCGCCGTTGGTATTCGAAATCACCGACGGATCCTGACCGTCCTGGAACGGTGTCTCGACGAAGTACCCGACGTCGTCCACGATGATGTCGCAACCAGCCGTGCGCAGATCGCGGATGTTCTGGGCGAATTGTGCGGGCGTTGGATCGGCCGTCGCAAAGAACAACTGTGCGGCCGGCGCGAGGTCGTGGATGATTTCCAGCATTGCTGTCCCCTCGGCGCCGCTTCCCGCCTGGAGGGGGAGGACGGTAACTGCTCCGAGATCGCCGCTCGCCTGACTCGTCGCCAGTCCGTCGACGCCGTCGGAGATCACGCCCACCTTGATGCCGGTGCCGTTGACGCCGTAGGTGGAGCGAGCTGTCGCCGCTTTGTGTGTGACGTCACCCTGCGAGGTGACGCTGCCGACGTTCGTGATGTGGCCCTGTCCACCCAGGGCCGCCTGCACAGATTCGATGATCGCGCCGCGATCGCGCAGCTTCCGTTCGCGGCGAATCGCGAGGTCGTCGCGGGAGCTGACCGAGGACTCCGTGAACACGCTGCCGCGCGATGCGGAGGTGAAATAGTCAGGCTTGGGCTGCACGAAGCGGACGTCTGGCAAAGCGGCAATGCGCTCGATCTCCAGGAGATCGGCATCGACGAGCACACTGCGCCCAGCCGCCTGAGTCGCGACGACGTCGACTCCCAGACCACCGAGGGCGGCAAGCAGCCGATCCGTGACGTCGGCTCTCAGTTCGAGTTGCACCTTACCGCTTGCGGCGCGAGGGAGCGCGACGCTCATCGTGGTGACGCTGGTTTCCCCCGTCAGCTGCCGCTTGGCATGGAGCAGTCGCGAGTTGATCTTGCGCTGTACCGGCGTGAGCGCCCGTTTCTCCGCGAGCAGCGAGCCGATCTGCGCGAGCCCGGCCGGAGTCACACCACTTGGCTGCGATGCCTGCGGTGCCGCCTGTCCCAGAGCGGCCACTGCGCGGTAGCCCGCAGCAGCCGAAACAAGAACGACCACGAGCGACGCGGTGACAATGCGACGGAGCGATCGCCTCATTACAAACCTTCCTTCGGCCGGTTCGTCATCGACTTCGGCGCTGGTTGAATCCCGTAGACAGCCTGGTCGGCCGCGAGCTCCTCTAATCGCGTGAGCGGGACCCACGCGAGGATGGATCGATACGCCGGCAGGCTCGACACGGTCGTCGCGTTGAGCGCGCGCAGTTTCGTCCGCATCGCGTCGGTCACATCGCAGCGGATCTCGACGAGCGCACGGCCCTTCGCGTCGATCTCAACGCCAGAGGCTGGGTCGGGCTGCAGCTTGTCGCCCTCGCGCCGGGCGCGATCGATCTCGCGAAGGAGATGGCTGTCGATCTTTCGCTGTGCCGCCGTTTGCGATTGCTTTGGCGGTTGCATGGCGCCGGCGCCCTCCGCGAGCGCACGTTCGGGTGTGGCCGCAAGTACAGGGACCAGCACGAAAAGCAGGCTCGACGTGCGGAGACTCGAATGAGTCCGGACCTGCACGAGCGCGATCTCCTTTGTCCCGCTGGATGTCGATCCTCGATCTCTCGTAGGCGCGACAGAGATCGCGATGCGTATCCCGGCTGGAATCCTGTGAGCTTTTGTGGCTGTGACTGCAACTCTCGCCCAGCTCAGCTGTATTGTCAAGTAAAGATCGGATCTGGTGACGTTAATAAACGCCGGGCGCGGCAGGTTCGAACGAACAGTTCAACCGGACGACTCGCGTCGGCTGCTCGTTCACGTGATCGAATGATGCTGACCGCGATGACGTTCAACATCCGCTATGACGATGGATCCGACGGTCCGCTCGGATGGCGGCAGCGGCGCGTCGGAGTGATCGAGACGATTCGCGCGCATCGTCCGGATCTGCTCGCGGTTCAGGAGCCGACCGAGCGACAGGCGCGCGACATCGCCGAGGCGATGCCGGACCTGACGATGTTCGGACCCGCGGGCGACGAGTGGGACGACCTCGATCCGCCGCGAGGGTTCTATCGGTCGGATCGATTTGATGCCCGTGACAGCGGCGTCTTCTGGCTCTCGGACACACCGTCCGTTCCGCGCAGCGTCTCGTTCGCGAACGACTACGGCGCGCGCGCGTGCGCATGGGTCGTGCTGCGTGATCGCGAGACCGGTTGCGACCTCGTGTTCGCGTCCACGCACTTCGACACGAATCAGGACAGCACGGTCCCGTCAGCACACCTCGTGCGTGAGCAGCTGCACGGGATCGCCGGTTCGGCAGCGGTGATCGTCGCCGGCGACTTCAATGCGCCGGCCGGCGGCGACGCCCATCGATTTCTCACCGGCGAGGCCGGCTACCGCGACGCATGGAACGATGCCGGCCGGGGCGACGCCGGCGTGGTCACCTTCAACCACTTCGTTGTCCCGCACGTGGCGCCCGCGGTTGACGAGGCGCTGGGAAACTACCGCATC
Organism: Vicinamibacterales bacterium; assembly: GCA_035315685.1. GTDB lineage: Bacteria > Acidobacteriota > Vicinamibacteria > Vicinamibacterales > CAVVIG01 > QHWK01. The sequence goes on from DATFXR010000736.1 coordinate 9,683, forward strand.
GACTGGATTCTCCTGCGCGGCGATCTGCGGTGCGTGTCGGCGATCGTCGACGACGCGATCGCCGGAGCGCTGCCGCCGAGCGATCACTATCCGGTCGTCGCCAGAATCGACTGACAGCCCCGGAAGCCTCGACCCGGACCCGCGTTCAGTTACGTGAATGTACGCGTTCTACTCGATCAGGGTCGGAACCGCGACAACAGTGTAAGCGGTCGAGCATTTCTGTCGGCGCTCGCGCCGTGCGCCGCCTCCCGATGCTCGCTGGAGAATCTGCTGGCGTCCGCCGATAACTGAGTCCAGCGAGACGATCGCGTCCCCTGCGCGCAGATGCACGAGCGAGCAGCGCGCCAGTTCAACACGAGAACGACGATAGGAGTCGGTTCATGAGCAAGGCGTGTTTCACCGCGGTGGCGTCAGTGATTGCGGCGGTCTGCTTTCTTCCTCCACTCGCCGAGGCTCAGGCGACCCGAACCTGGGTTTCCGGCGTCGGCGACGACGCCAATCCATGCAGCCGCACGGCCCCGTGCAAGACGTTCGCTGGAGCGATCTCCAAGACCGCTCCCGCTGGAGAGATCGACGTGCTCGATCCGGGAGGCTTCGGCGCCCTCACGATTACGAAATCGATCACCATTGATGGCACGTCCGGCCTCGCCGGCGTGCTCGTGTCCGGCACCAACGGCATTGTCGTCAACGCCGGCAGCGGCGACGTGGTGATCCTGCGCAATCTCGACTTCGACGGGATTGGCACCGGTCTCGACGGCATCCTGATCCTCGGGGGAGGGGATGTCCGAATCGAGAACTGCAAGATTTACGGTTTCTCCAGACGCGGCATCGAAGACGACCGCTCCGCCGGGCATCTGTTCGTCTCGAACACGATCGTCAGCAACAACGCTCAAACCGGCATCCTGGCGTTGTCGGGAATGGGCAGCACGCTGGACGTGAGCATCGACCACGTGCAGATGCACAGCAACGGCAACGCGGGGCTCGCCATCACCGGTGGCACTCAAGCAGCCGTCGCGCATTCATGGGCCACCTCGAACGTGCACGGCTTCTACGCAGATTCCGGGGCGGTCCTGAATCTCGACGATAGCGTGGCGTTCGGGAACAGCGGCACCGGCATCAACGTCTCGTCGGGAGGCGTGGCGCGCCTGTTCAACTCGACCATCAGCAACAATGGCACAGGACTGAGCGTCGGCGCAGGTAGCAGCGTCGGCTCGTTTGGGATGAACCGCATCTCCGGCAATTCCGCCGGCAACGGACCGCCTACAGCCAGCCTGCCGGTGCAATAAGACAGACGGAAAGCAACCGCAGAGAACGCAGAGATCGCAGAGTCTTCTTTTCCTTCGTTGGTTCTGCCATCGGTGCGAGTGCTCCGCGGTTGCTGTCCCTCCCGACCCGCCCCGGTTCACACACTCAGCATGTAGGGCAGTCAACGTCGGCCTTGTGTCTTCCGTCTAAGACGGCACATGGCCGACTTCTTCGCAGAGCTCCGCTACGCGGCCCGGCAATTCTGGCAGTCGCGTGTGTTCAGCGCCGCCGCGATCCTGACGCTCGCGCTCGGCATCGGCGGCACCACCGCCATCTTCACGCTCATGCATGCGGTGATGCTGCGCTCGTTGCCGGTCACCAATCCCGACCTGCTGTACCGCATCGGCGACGGCGACGCCTGCTGCGTCCAGGGCTCACCGCAGGATCGCTGGGGGATGTTCACGTTCCCGCTCTACGAGCGGTTGAAGGCAGAGGCGCCCGAGTTCGAAGAGGTCGCGGCATTCCAGGCTGCGGGCCCGCGCTTCAGCGTGCGGCGCGAAGGCGGCGAGATTGCCGCCCGGCCGACGCGCGGCGAGTTCGTCACCGGCAACTACTTCACCACGCTCGGCGTCGGCGCGTTCGGCGGACGCGTCTTCTCCACCGCGGACGACCAGCCTGCGTCAGCGCCAGTTGTCGTGCTCAGCCATCACCTCTGGGGGGGCACCTACGGCGCCGACCCGTCGATCGTCGGCTCCACATTGATCATCGAAGGACATCCGTTCACCGTCGCCGGCATCACGCCACCGGGATTCTTCGGCGAGACGCTGCGCGGCGATCCGCCCGACTTGTGGATTCCGCTGCAGCAGGAGCCACTGCTCAACGGCGAGAACACGATGGTGCGGCAGTCGGTGGCGGCGTGGCTGCGCGTCATCGGCCGGCTGAAGCCGGGCGCGTCGACGGCCGGCATCGGACCGCGGCTCACCGACGTGCTGCGGCAGTGGCTCCAGCACGACGCGGGATATCCGTCGATCTGGATGCCCGAGGTGATCCGCACGCTGCCCAAGCAGGTGATCGCTGTCGTGCCGGCGGGCGCTGGGGTCGGCGTGATGAAAGAGCAGTACAAGCGGAGCCTGCAGATCCTGCTCGGCGTCTGCGGGCTCGTCCTGCTCATCGCCTGCGCCAACGTCGCGAACCTGCTGCTGGCGCGGGCGGTCGCGCGGCGCGGGCAGACGGCGGTCCGGCTGGCGATTGGCGCGGCACGGCGTCAGATCGTGACGCAGGCGCTGATCGAGAGCGTGATGCTCGCCGTCGTCGGCGGCGTCGCAGGGCTGTTCGTCGCGACGGCCGCCGCGAACCTGCTGCTGTCGCTCGCGTTCAGCAGCACGCGGTTCCTGCCGATCGACACCACGCCGTCGCTCCCGGTCCTCGGTTTCGCGTTCGCGCTCGCGCTCGTCACCGGCATCGTGTTCGGCGCGGCCCCGGCGTGGTTCGCGACCCGCACCGATCCCGTGGATGCGCTGCGCGGCGCGGGACGCAGCACCGGCGATCACTCGTCGTTTGCGCGCAAGGCGCTGCTGGTGCTGCAGGCGACGGTCTCAGTGGTGCTCGTGGCGGGCGCGACGATGCTCGGGCGCAGCCTGGGCAAGCTCGAAAACCAGGACTTTGGCTTCACCGTCCCGAGTCGTGTGGTGGCCACCATCAGCCGTGCGCCGGCGACGTATACGCAGCCGAAGCTGGGCGCGCTGTATCGGACGCTCGAAGCGCGGCTCGATCAGATTCCCGGCGTCCGGAAGTCGGGGCTCGCGCTCTACAACCCGCTCACCGACAACTGGGGCGAGCTGGTGCTGGTCGCCGGCCATCCGCCGCCGAAACCGGGCGAGCAGGCGGGCGCCTCGTGGGATCGCGTGAGCGCGAACTACCTCCAGGATCTCGGCGTGACGGTCGTGCGCGGCCGCGCGTTCACCGGCGCGGACAACGAGACGACGGCGCCGGTCGCCGTCGTCAACGAGGCGTTCGTGAGACGGTTCTTCAAGAGCGACGAAGATCCGATCGATCAGCACTTCGGGCTCGATCTGCCCGAGAACGTCGGCACCTTCCGCATCGTCGGCGTGGTCCGCGACGCGAAGTTCGCCGGGTTTCAGCTCGACCGGCCGGCGCGGCCGATGTTCTACGTGCCGCTGGCGCAGTGGGTCAACTATCAGAACCGCATGATGCAGCGGCTCGAGCTCGCGTCGCATTCGGTCGGCGGCATTCTGCTGGTGACCGACGTGCCGATCGGGACGATCGAGCCGCTGCTGACGCGAGCGCTCGCCGAGGTCGATCCGAACCTTACGCTCACCCGAGTGCGCACGATGCAGCAGCAGGTCGACGTGTCGTTCGATCAGCAGCGCGCCGTGGCGAGTCTGGCGGGATTGTTCGGGATCGTCGCGCTCGCGCTCGCGGCCGTCGGCCTCTACGGCGTCACGGCGTACACGGTCGCGCAGCGCACCAACGAGATCGGCATCCGGATGGCGCTCGGCGCCGATCGCGGCAAGGTCGTGGATCTGGTGCTGCGCAGCGCGTTCCGACGTGTCGCGATCGGACTGATTCTGGGCCTGCCGCTTGCCGTCGGCGCCGGCCGCCTGATCGCCGCGCAGCTCTACGGCGTCTCGTTCTGGGACCCGCTCGCGTTGAGCGTCGCCGCCGGATCGCTTGGTCTCTGCGCGCTGGTCGCCGCGCTGATTCCAGCCGCACGGGCTGCATCGATCTCGCCGATGAATGCGCTGCGTACGGAGTAAATGCAATTAAGAATTAAGAAGTAAGAATTAAGAATTCGTACTAGGGTCGACATACCCGGAGGATCAGCGACACTGCTGATGTCCCGAATCGTTCGACCGCATGTACGAATTCTTAATTCCAAATTCTTAATTGCGCCGCGCGGCGAGGGTGCGCCGTCACCTGTTGATCTCGCGCACGACGCGTCGAGCTGACTCGAGTGCGCCCTGCATCCACCCCGTCCACGGTGAGGTGTGCTCGCCGGCGAAATGGATGCGGCCCTCGGCGGCGGCGAGCGTATCGATGAAGCCGATCTGTCCCGGCGTGTGCAGCGCGAACGAGCCGCGCTCCCAGGGATCGAGACCCCAGCAGTGCGAGATCCCTCCTTCGCACTCCGTCCGAAGCTCCGGAAAGATCTGCGTCGCCTGATCGCGTGCGGCGGCGACCCGCTCGTCTTCGCTCATCCGCTCGAGGGCAGTCGTGAACGCTCCGATCGGATACGCGGCAAGCACGCCGCGCGCACCCGGATCCACGCCTGGATCAGGCGTGAGGCGTTCGATTGGCAGGTCGGTTTCGGCGAACCCGCTCCAGTTGTCTTTCAACCAGAAGCGCGTCCGCGCCTGCAGAAACACCTTGACCGTCCGTGAGTAGTGCTGTTCGCGGATCGCGCGCTGCTTGTCCGCTGACAGGCGCGCTTCGTCGAGCACGCGTCCCACGGCAGGACAGGGCAGCGTGCAGACCGCGCGATCGGCGCTCAGCGTCTCGGTCCCGCCGACGCCGCGGACGATGACCTCCACGCCGCGATCGTTTTGTCTGATCGCGACCACGGGCGTGCCGTAGCTGACCTCCACTCGCGTCGCGAACTCACGCGGCAGCCGATCGTTGCCGCCATCGATCCGGTAGTTCTGGCTCGAGCCGCGCGAGTTGACCGAATGCAGCACGAACGACGCGGCCGATCCGAAGTCGGCGCCGAAGCCGAGCGTGATCAGGTCGGCGGCTGCCGGCGACGCGCCTCGCGTCCGCAGCCACGCGCCTGGTGTGTGGCGATCGAGCTCGCTCAGCGCACGAACGGTCCGCTGCGGGAAGTCCGCCTGCACGCGCGCCACGTCGTCGTCGACGTACTTCCGGAACAGCCCTGACTGGCCGAGCGTTCGTTCCGCCTCGGTCAGCGCGAACGGCCATCGCGCCTCGGGGCCGTTCACGATGCGTTCACCCCTGACGTAGTACATCAGGCGTGTGCCGACGGTGCGGTTCGGCAGCAGGGTCAGCCCGAGCGTGCGGGCATAGTGCTGTGTGATCGTGTGCGCGCCGGGGATCTGTTCAGCGCCCGCCTCGACGTGGAGGCCGGGTGCAAAAGGCTCGCGGAGCGTTCGGACGCGTCCGCCCGGGTGCATCTGCGCCTCGAGCACCGACACCGTGTGCCCCAGCGCCTGCAGCTCGAACGCGGCGCACAGCCCCGCCAGCCCGCCGCCGATGATGACGATCCGCTGCGCCGGTCCGGTGCGGGCGAAGCGCTCGATCTGCGGCAGCGGCACCGCCGCAACGGCGGTCATCGCCGCGAGGAAATCGCGCCTGGTCATCACGCGGCGCCTACGATACTGCAGGACGCGGCTAGCGCAGCGTGCGGCAGTCGGCAAGCCACGCCCACGGCGTCTCGTGCAGGACCAGCGACACCGTCTCGCGAGCGCGCGGCTGCCGCGATGCCGGTCCCTGGTAGACAGTGTTGTCCGGCAGAAACGCGCGCGACAGGGTCCCGCCGTCGTCGACGACGAGATCGGGATTCTGCCAGCGTCCGCGGAACGTCACTCGCGGGCGGCCGTCGCTGGCCGTCAGGCTGTAGTTCCACCGGCGTGCGTACATCGTGATCTCCATCCGTTGCCCGTTGGTGTCGACGCCCGGATGCTCGAACATGCTTGCCGACACCCGCATCGAGTAACGCTCTCCGCGCGGCGTGCAGAGCGTTCCCCAGCCGCGGAAGTACGGAAAATTGAAAGTGCGGCCGCCAGGCTCCGGCGACAGCCAGAATTGCAGGGCGTAGTCGCCAGACGTCGTGTGCATCGTTCCGGCGCCCTGCCAGAGCGGCAGAGGGTGGAAGCGTCCGCCGAGGAAGTACGACCAGGGCGCGAAGACGGCGTCGACCGCGACGACGAACAGCGCGCCGAGTGCGAGAATCAGGACGAGGCTCGGCAGGCAACCGAGACGGAGACGAGGCGGCATGATTGGGTGTAGCGTAATGCGTCCAGGAGGCGGACATGAAGGCGATTGCGGTGACGGCGGCGCTGGCGATCGGACTCGCCGGAGGTTACGCGGCATCGGCGCGGACGGCGAGCAACGCGCCGCTGCCGATCGCGTCGGTGGGCGCAGCAACTGACATTCCGGGGGCCAAGGAGCTGCCCGATCCGGGCATGACCTACAAGGTCGTGTTCTCGGTGGCGACCGCCGCGAAGGATCCGAGCGCCGTCAACCCGACACTCGAAGCGATGGCGCGCTACGTCAACACGCTGGCCAAGAACGGTGTGTCCGCCGACCATCGCAAGATCGCTGCGGTGTTCCACCAGGGCGGTGGCGAGATCGTGATGAAGAACGACGCCTACAAAGCGCGCTTCGGCCGCGACAACCCGAACGTGGCGCTGATTCACGAGCTGCGCCGTGCGGGCGTCGATCTGCGGGTGTGCGGGCAGGGCCTGCTCGGCCGGAAGATCGATCAGTCGCAGGTGCTGGACGACATCCAGGTCGATCTCTGGGCGATGACGACGATGGTCAACCTGCAGCTGCGCGGCTACGTGAGGATCGGAGGCTGACGATTATCCGCATTGTCGCCGCGGCGCTGTCGGTCGTCTGCCTCGTCTCTACGTCCGCATGCCGCAAGCAGGACGTCGCGGCGGCGAAGACGGCGCCGCAGATGATCTGGCGCCCGGTCGGCTCGTGGTCCGGGTCCGGCAACCGGCAGACCGAGTCGTTCACGAGCGATACCGGCGCGCTGCGCGTGAAGTGGGAGACGATGTCCGCGGGCACGAGCGCGGCCGCTGGCGGATTCCGGCTCACCGCGCACAGCGCGATCAGCGGTCGCGTGCTCCAGCAGGTGGTCGAAGCGCAAGGGACCGGGTCCGGTACCGACTATGTCAGCCAGGATCCACACGTCTTCTATATGTCGGTCGAGTCGGCCGGCCTCGACTGGAGGTTCTCGGTCGAGGAAGGAATTGCCGCCGAGGTCGTCAACGGAGCGCGGTAGAACGTCCGCACGATCCGCCTACCGCTGGGCCGGAATAAGGCCGGAATAAGCGGTTCCATGTCCTGTAGGGCGTGCTATCCTAGCCCCCACTTCCGCGGGTCGGTCAGCCCTGAACCTGTGCTCGAGAGATGGGACATGCCATGACCGAGAACACACCGTCCGACGTTTCCCGACGTACTTTCATCAAAGGCGTGATCGCCGCCGGCGCGGTCGCGTCGTCGTCCGCATACCTCTTCCGCACTACGACGCTGCACGGCCAGCCGTCGGGTGCAGGCAGCGTCGAGCGTCTCATCACGCTCAACGTGAACGGCCAGGAGCGGCGCGTCGACGTGATGCCGCAGGAAACCCTGGCGATGACGCTGCGCTACAAACTGGGCCTCACCGGCACGAAGATCGGCTGCGACCGGGCCGAGTGCGGCGCGTGCACGGTCCTCGTCGATGACGTGCCGCACTATTCCTGTTCGTTCCTCACGCATCGCGCGCGCGGCAAGAAGGTCGTGACGATCGAAGGGCTCGCCGATCCGACGACCGGCAAGTTGAGCGCGGTGCAGCAGGGCGTCGTCGACGAGCAGGGCTTCCAGTGT
>DATFXR010000737.1:0-2420 GCA_035315685.1 Vicinamibacterales bacterium
GATGACGCCGTCGTGAAACTCGTAGCGCACCACCTGGCCGCGCCGATCGATCTCCATGAAGCACGATTGAACCAGCCGATCGACGTGCGGGTTCAGGCTGCACAGACCGGTCGCCAGCTCCGCGGGAAACATGTGCACGGCGCGCTCGGGAAAGTAGACCGACGTGCCGCGATCGTAGGCTTCGCGGTCGAGGGCGCTCCCCTCCTGCACGTAGTGCGAGACGTCGGCGATATGAACGCCGAGCCAGAAGTTGCCGGTCGGCAGCTTTTCGATCGTGATCGCATCGTCGAAATCGCGCGCGTGCTCGCCGTCGATCGTCACCGTGGGAATCTGCCGGAAATCCGCGCGCCCCTTGATGTCGCGCTCCGCGACCACCGTCCCCAGGCGTACCGCTTCGGTGACCGCCTCGTCCGAGTGCTGGTCTGGAATGCCGTACTTGCGGATGATGATCTCGGTATCGACGCCCGGCGCGTCGATGTCGCCGAGCACCTCGGAGACATGACCGATCGCGCTTCGGGTCGCCGTTGGCCAGCGCGTCAGCTCGACGATCACCATCTCGCCGGGCGACGCGCCGCCCTCCTGTCCGGCCGGCACGAAGATGTCCATCAGGACGCGGCGATCGAACGGCGCGACATAGCCCATGCCGTTCTCGTCGCGATCGTAGCGACCGACGATGGACGCACTGCTGCGCTCGAGGATGCGGATCACGCGGCCTTCGGCGCGGCCGCCTTCCTTGATGCGCTCGATGCGCACGACGACTCGGTCGCCGTGCATTGCTTCGTTCAGCAGCGGTCCGGAGATGTAGATGTCGCCGCCGCTCTCGAGCGGACGCTCGGGCGTGACGAAGCCGTAGCCGGCCGGGTGCGTCTGCAGCCGGCCGACGTACAGATCCATTTTTTCCGGCAGACCGAAGCGGTGGCCGCGAATCTGAATGAGATCGCCGGAGGAGACGAGCGATTTGACGTGGCGTTTGAAGGTGGTGCGCTCCTCGCGCGGCACCTTGAGAACTTGCAGCAGCTCGCGCATGCCGGCAGGGTGGTGCACCCGCTCGCGCATGAGATCGAGCACTTGATCGCGTGAAAACATCCTGAATTCAGGCTAACAGAATTACCTGGAGGTCGCCGACGTTGGTTCCGGTGGGGCCCGTGCGAACGAGATCACCGAGCGCGTCGAAAAACGCATACGAATCGTTGTCGGCGAGAAATTGACTGGCATTGAGCTGCGCGCTCCGGGCGCGCTGCAGCGTGGTCGAATCGGCGACGGCGCCCGCGGCGTCGGTTGGTCCATCGATCCCGTCGGTGCCGACGCTCGCGAGCCTCGTGTCGCCGCCGGCGTGCGCGAGCGGCTCCGCCGCCGCGAGTGCGAACTCCTGATTGCGTCCGCCGCGTCCGTGCCCGGTGACGCGGACGGTGGTCTCGCCGCTCGACACGAAGCATGCGGGGCGGCGGACGTCGGCGGCACGCGCAGTGACCGCGCGGACATGCGACACCGCTGCGTCACGCGCTTCTCCGACCACCGGATCGTCGAGCCGAATCACCTCGTACCCGAGTGTCGCCGCCTGCGCAGCGGCGCCGGCCATCGCGTCGCGACGGCTCCCGATCACGCGGATGGCCGGCTGGACGAACGCGCGCGCAGCCGGCTTGGGTGTTTCGCGCACCTCTCCGCGCACGCCGCGATCGAGCCGCTCGACGACCGCCGGCGGATAGGCGGCCGCGCCACCGTAGCGATCGAGAAGGCGGCGCGCATCCGCGAACGTCGACGCGTCGAAGACGGTCGGCCCCGACGCAATCACGCTGACGTCATCGCCGACCACGTCAGAGATCACGTAGCTGCGGACACGGCCTGCGGCGCGATCGGCCAGCCACCCGCCCTTGATTGCCGACAGATGCTTGCGAATCGTGTTGAGCGCGTGGATGTCGGCGCCCGCACGCAGCAGTTGCGACGTCGCCCGCCGCTTGTCGTCCAGCGTGATTCCGTCCGCGGGAACCGCCATCAGCGCCGACGCGCCGCCGGAGAGCAGCACGAGCAGCGTGTCGCGGTCGCCGAGCGATTCGGCGATGTCGAGGGCGCGGCGGCCGGCGCGCTCGCTGGCCGCGTCGGGAATTGGATGACCTCCGGCAATCGCTTCGAAACTGCCGAACGTCTCGGCCGACGGCGCGACGATCAAACCGGAGCGCAGACGGTGGCGCAGCGCGCCGGAGGCGCCCCAGGCCATCGCTCTGGCCGCTTTGCCCGCGGCGACACACCGATAGCGCTCGTCAGGAGGCGCATCGGCGAGTGCCCGGCGCGTGAGCATCGCCGGATCGCACGCAGCGATGCCAGCCCGGACGATGTCCAGGAGATGCTGGCGAAGCTGGGAGTGAGAACGGGTCAGTGGGTGTGTTTGGGATCCGACCAGGACGAAAGCCCGGTCACGACGT
>DATFXR010000738.1:0-7729 GCA_035315685.1 Vicinamibacterales bacterium
TAACATGACGACGCCGCTCCAGCATGCGCTGTCGCGCCGTGAGCGCCAGATCATGGACATTCTCTACCGCCGCGGCCGCGCGACCGCGAACGACGTGATGGCCGACCTTCCAGGGGAGCCGAGCTACTCGACGGTGCGCACTCAGCTGCGCGTGCTCGAGTCGAAGGGCCACGTCCGCCACGAGGAAGAGGGCCTCCGCTACGTCTACCTGCCGGCCGTCGCGCGACACGCCGCGCGGCGATCGGCGCTGCGCCATCTCGTCGACACCTTCTTCGAAGGCTCGACCGAGAAAGTGGTGGCGGCGCTCCTCGGAGCTGACGGCTCTCGCCTGTCCGGCGAAGAGCTCGACCGTATCGCGGGGATTGTCGCGAAGGCACGGAAGGGAGGCGCCCGATGATCTTCACGCTCGATCTCGCCCTGAAAGCCTCACTGATCGCCGCCGCGGCGCTCGCAGCGACGACGCTGTTGCGCGCGCAGTCAGCGGCGGTGCGGCACTGGGTTCTCACGGTGTCGGTGGTGTGCGTCGCCGCGTTGCCGCTGCTCTCGGCCATCCTTCCGACCTGGCAGATTCCATTCGCGACTGCAGTACCGTCCCGGGCGGCCGTCCAATCATCACCCACGGTCACGGTGGCGATCATGCCGCAGTCGGGAGCGGCGTCGGAACCGCCGGAACCGCGCAATCAGAAGGTCGAGGCCGAGAACCGGTTCGTCTCACGCTTCCCGGCTCGTGTGTCGCTTCTGCCAGTGTGGCTGGTTGGCGCCGTCGCGGGCGGACTCGTGCTGATCGTCGGCCTGATCCGGCTGCGGGCGATTGCTGCCACCGCCACGCGTCTCGATACCGGCCATTGGGCCGATCTGGTCGCCGACGTCGCCCGCGAGGCGGGCGTGCGGCGGCCGATCGTCCTGCTGCAAAGCGACGATCCGACATTGCTCGTGACGTGGGGGATGGCGCGGCCGAAAATCGTGTTGCCGTCGGTCGCCGGGACCTGGGACGAGCAGCGCGCGCGCATCGTGCTGCAGCACGAGCTGGCGCATATCCGTCGCGGAGACTGGCTGGCGCAGATGGTCGCGCAGGCGGTGCTCGCGCTCAACTGGTTCAATCCGGTGTTGTGGATCGCGTGCCGGCGGTTGCAGCGCGAGAGCGAACAGGCATGCGATGACGCGGTGCTGCGGACCGGCGTGGATCCCGCTGACTACGCGTCACATCTGCTGGAGCTCGCGCGGACGCTGACACGGCGTCGCGCGGTGCCCGCACCGGCCATGGCCCGCCCGTCAACGCTCGAAGGGAGAATCGCCGCCATGCTCGACGCCCATCTCAACCGGAACCCGCTGTCCTCATCAGTCCGCATCGCCACGGCCGTGGTGCTGATGGCGCTGACTGCGTCGCTCGCCGCCGTGGCGGCGCAGCGATACTCGACGTTCTCCGGCACGCTGACCGACCAGACCAACGCGGTGCTGCCGAACATCGCCGTCACGCTGACCAACCCGGGCAACGGCGCCAAGTACGAAGTGCGGAGCGACCGCACCGGCCACTTCGAGTTCGTTGGACTGCCCGACGGCGAGTACGCGCTCGCGGCAGACGAGCCTGGATTTGCGCCGTTCAAGGATCCGGTGACGATCGCCGGCCGGAACATCGACCGCACGATCCAGCTGCAACTGGGTTCGCTGATGGAAACCATTCGCGTCACGAGCGGACCGTCCCCGTGGGCGCCGAGCAGCGCCGACAAGCGTGCCGAATACCGCGAGGCCGCGAGGAAGCAGCGCCAGGAAATCATGGACCGCTGCGCCGCGAGCGGGGGAACGGGCGCGATCGGCGGCAACATCAAGCAGCCGACGAAAGTCGTCGACGTGAAACCGAGCTATCCCGAGCGTCTGAGCGACGCCAAGATCGGCGGCGTCATCGTGCTCGACGCCGTCATCGGCACCGACGGCACAGTGTCCGACGTCAACGTGATCTCCGGCGCCGATCCGGAGCTCGACTCCGCCGCCGTGGAGGCGGTTCGGCAGTGGGAGTTCAGCACCACGTTCCTGAACTGTACACCCGTGGATGTGCACATGAAGGTTCACGTGAACTTCGTCGCGCAGCCGTAAAGCGACCGAGTTTTCCACAGGGGGTCGGGAATCGTTTCACACCTGGCAGGTGTGTGAAACGATTCCCGACCCCCTGTGGGAAAAGGCCGCGGCCGAGAAACTGCTCCCGACCCCCTGTGGAAATCGGCGGCGCCAACGAAAATGGCGCGCGAATGCTGAGGAAATGCACCGCCCGTCGAAAAACGATTCCCGACCCCCTGTGGAAAACGGAAACCGTTCCCGACCCCCCTCAGCGGGTGACGCGCTCTTCCAGGATCTTGCCGGTCGGATCGATGCGGACCACCGCCGTGAACGGGTTCACCGATCGCGTCGGCTGCTCGAGTCCGGCCACGCCGCCGGCGAACCGCATGTCGCTCCAGCGCACCGTGGCGATCCCGTGCGCATCGATGGCCGTGCGGGCGGCAGGGAAGCGTGAGAAACCGAGAAAGGCCTTACCGAGCGGCGTCGTTGCCGCCCGATCGACTGCCGGCGTCCAGACGTTCGGGTACCGCAACGTCAGCCGCCACGGCGCCTCGGACTCGCTCTCCGGATTGCGAAAACGGCTGTCGAGCAGATCGATGTCGTGGATCTCGTACGCGTTCGAGAGCTGCGCGATGATCCGCCAGCGGAACGGCGAGAAGAACGACGGCATCGCCGCGAGCTCGACGAGGCAGCGGCGTCCCGGCGCCGGCGGCGACGGCGGCGTCAGCCGCGGCCAGGATTCGAGGCGCGATCCCTCCTCGGGCGGCGGATCGCACAGTTCCGGCAGCGTCGGTCCGAACAGCCGCGGCGCGACGTCGAGCGCCTGATAGTGGGCCATCCCTCGCAGGCCGTAGTTGGCGGCCATCAGCGCCAGCACGATCGCCGCCCTGGTGCGCCGCTGCGATTCGCTGGCGCGGCCGAACAGCGACGCCACCAGCACCATCAGCAGGTAGACGTCGACGATCGGCATCCAGTCCACGGCGTACCACCGCCAGCTGAAGGGACTGAGCAGGCGCGTGCCGTACGAGGTCGGCACGTCCATGATGATGTGGAACACGATGCCGATCATCGAGACGATGACCAGCATCGCGAATGACGCGTCGTGACGCGTTCCATCGTCCGCGCTACCGGGTCGCGGCCGAGGCGCGTCTCGCCTGGAGTCGTACAGTCGTCGCCCGATCCACACCAGCGTCGCCGTGATCGCACTCAGGAAGACGAGGCCGAGCGGACCATGCGTCGGCCCGCGATGCCACTGCAGGTACTTCATCGTTCCACCGGCAGTGGCCAGGATGTCGGTGTCGGGGGCGTTCGAGGCGAGCAGCAGTGCCGCGGTCGTTCCGCGGCCGGCACGCGCGAGCGGCGTGCGCGCGAGCGTCGCGCCGAACAGCGTGTGAGTGACGTTATCCAAGTGGCTGCTAATATAACAGCATGCGAAATGCGGCTCGGATCATCGCGCTGCTGCTCGTTGCCTCGATGACGCCGTCGGCCGCGTTTGCATGGGGCTTCGCGGGCCATCGGCTGATCATGCGGCGCGCGATCGAGCTGCTGCCGCCGGAGCTGAAACCATTCTACGACCGACACCGCGACGAGCTCATCGTGCGCGCCGTCGATCCCGACACGTGGCGTAACGTCTTTTCGGAAGAAGATCCGAATCACTTTCTCGACTATGGCGCCAAGGAGTACGGCGCGTTGCCGTTTGCGGAGCTGCCCCGGGACCGCGACGCCGCGATCGCGAAGTTCGGCAGGGCGACCTGGCGGCGCAACGGCACACTGCCATGGCGGGCGAACGATTTCTTCGGCGATCTCAAAAGCGCGTTCGAAAACATGAAGAGCGGTTCTGCATTCGCCGGCGAAAACGCAATCTTGTACTCGGCGGCGCTCAGCCACTACATGCAGGACGCCAACCAGCCCTTCCACGCGACGATCAACTTCGACGGGCAGCTCACCGGCAACAACGGGATCCATGGACGCTTCGAGACCGGCCTCGTCGAGCGCTTCGAATCGCGTCTGACGATCAGCCCTGCCGCACCGACACCGATCCTGAATGCACGCGACGCGGCCTTCGACGCCCTGCTCGCCAGCTACCAACTGGTGGACCGCATTCTGCAGGCCGACAGGGAAGCCGTCTCCGGCAAGGACACCTACGACGACGACTACTTCGAGAAGCTGTTCGCGCGCACGCGTCCGATTCTCGAGCGACGGATCGCGGACTCCATTACCGCGACCGCTGCGGTGCTCATGGGCGCCTGGGAAAAGGCAGGGCGCCCCACACTGACGATCGAAGGCGTCCGGCCAGCCGAAAAGGTCAAGAAACCCCAGCCCTGACCGCTAGCACGGCGATTGCAACACCCGTGAACCGGAGGCACGAACGCGTGCGGGCGGACGAGCGTCTAACGGATGAAATGAGCGGCGTCATCATTTATCTCGTTCCGGTCGGATCAGGACGGTTCGAGCTCTACTCCGAGGCACCGCCAGATCGTGACGCAGAGCCCGGCCACGAACCGGACGGGTTCTGGCGCCGGTTGGCGCATCGTGCGCAGGCGGGGTGGCGCGATGCCGTCCACAGCGCCCGCCATGCGGATCCGAATGGTGGCCTCTTCACGCGCGCGCGCAATGCGGTGGTCTGCAAGGCCGCCGAAGTGATCGCCGAGCAGCGCACGCTGTGGGCGCTACGTCACGGACACGACGCCGAGCTCGTGCATCCGTCGGACCTCAGCGCACCGCAGTCGGCTGCGATCCGGGATCGCATGATCAATCGCGCCCGCGTCCATCACCTGCGCTGGCTCATCATCGACGCCGTCCTGCTCGTTGTCTCGGGCGTCTTCATGCTCGTGCCGGGGCCGAACGTCATTGCGTATTACTTCCTGTTTCGGGTAGTCGGTCACTATTTCTCGTGGCAGGGTGCGCGCCGCGGGCTGAGCGAGACGACGTGGCGCTTGCGCGCTGAGCCGGCGCTGGTCGAGCTCGGCCGGCTGGCGCATCTGCCGCCGGCGGCGCGCGCGTCGCGCGTGGTGGCGATTGCCGCCGACCTCAATCTGCCGCGGCTCGCCGCCTTCTTCGATCGGACCGCGGCGTAGAGGCGCGCGGCGTGCGCTTCAAGGCATAATAGCCACTCTGAAGCTCCACGAGATTGCCAGGCGGCTCGAGTGCCGTCTCGACGGCGACGGCGACGTGGAGATCGTACGCGTCGCCGGCATCCAGCAGGCGCAGCCGGGCGATCTGACGTTCGTCGCGAACGCACGCTACCTGTCGCAGCTGGCGTCCACTCGCGCGTCGGCGGTGATCCTCGGCGGCTGCAACGGATCAGTGTCCGTGCGCTGTGCGGTCCTGCATACCGACGATCCCTATTCAGCCTTCGCGCGCGCCGTGTCCCTCTTCGCGCCCGCGTCCGCGCCACCGACCGGCATCAATCCGCTCGCCTTCGTGGCGCCAGACGCGGCCGTCGCGCGTGATGCGTCGATCGGAGCGTTCGTCACGATCGGCGCCGGTGCGTCGGTGGGCGCCCGCACGATCGTCCATCCGGGTGCTGTGATCGGGCCGGGCGCGCGGATCGGCGACGACTGCGTCGTCCGCTCGCACGTCTCGATCCGCGAGCGTGTCGTGATCGGCAACCGCGTGACGCTGCACGATGGCGTGGTCGTCGGCGCCGACGGCTTCGGTTTCGCGCGTCAGAAGGACGGCACGCACCTGAAGATTCCGCAATGTGCCGATGTCGTCATCGAAGACGACGTCGAGATCGGCGCCAACTCCACCATCGATCGGCCGGCTGTCGGCGAAACCCGTATCGGCGCAGGCACCAAGATCGACAACCTGGTTCATGTCGCGCACGGCGTCGCGATTGGCCGGCGCGTTCTGCTCGCCGCGCAAGTCGGCATCGCCGGCAGCACGACGGTGGACGACGACGTGATGATGGCGGGGCAGACCGGCGTCACCGGCCATGTGCGCGTCGGCAAGGGCGCGATGATCGGCGCCAAGAGCGCCGTGCTTCAGTCGGTGGACGCTGGCGCGTTCGTCACCGGGCACCCGGCGATCCCGCACCGGGCCTGGCGCCGGGCATCGGCACTGTTCCAGCGCCTCCCTTCAATCAGAAAACGCGTCGACACCGTCGAGCAGCGGGTTGCCGACCTCGAGGAGAAACTCGCCGAATGGGAGCGATCACGGACGGATCGTTAGCGCGGCACGCGGCGGTTGCCGCGTGCCTGACCCTGTTCCTCTCGACGCGTGCCGCCGCCCAGCCACAACCGCTTTACGTGCCGCCGCCGTCGGGCGTCGAGTTTCTCTCCCGTCTCGACTTCCATCTGAGCGTCGATTCGCTGTCGCCACCGAAGGACACGCCCGCAGAGCAGGCCGACGAACGGTTCTCATGGGATGGGCACGTGGGTGCTTCGTTCGACGTCGTGGACCTCGTCACCGTGCGCGGCGGTGTCACCGTCGATTACGAAGCGGTCGCCGGGAGTGAATATCGCCCGTTCGACGTGAACCAGGGCAACTACGCGCTCGAAGCGTTCGTCATCGGACGCATTCGGCAGACCGAAGTCGGCGCGATGCTTCACCACGTGTCGCGCCACCTGAGCGACCGTCCGAAACGGGACGCGGTTGCGTGGAACGAGCTGGGCTTCCGTGTGCTGCATCATTTCGATGCGCCGGCGGCGACCGTCGACGTCGACGGCGAGGGCGGCTACGCCGTCGCGCACGCGTTCGTGGACTACACCTGGCTTGGCGAGCTGAACGTCTTCGTGCGCCATGCGGTCACACCGCGCATCGGAGTCTTCGGCCGCGGCCGGCTGCAACTGTTCGGCGTCAACGAAGCCGTGGCGGGCCGGGGGACCCAGACGGGCGCCCGGATCGAAGGAGGAGCGCGCCTCGGCGCCCGCGGCGGCGTCGTGGAGCTGTACTTGGGCTATGAACACCGTGTGGATGCCTATCCAGTCGACCGGGAGCCGCAGCATTGGGCGCTCGCGGGGGTACGCCTGGCAGGCCGATGAAAAGTGAGCCTGATGGCTAAAGGTTGATGGCTGATGGCTGAAATACGCGGGCGTTTCGCCATTAGCCCTCAGCCATGCAGGATGCGTTTTTCAGCATCCTGCTAGTCGGTAGATAATCGAGCCATATGGTCAGGCGTCTTCGACTCCTCAGCGCGTCCGCCGTGTCGGCCGCACTCATCCTCGCCGCTGGTAGCAATCCGTCGGCCGCCTCGCGTCCGCCGAAATTCCAGTATCAAATCACGACGCTGCCCAACGGGCTCACCGTCGTACTCTCGGAGGACCACTCGACGCCGATCGTGCACGTCAATCTGACCTATCACGTCGGATCGAAGAACGAGAAGCCGGGCCGGACGGGGTTCGCGCATCTGTTCGAGCACCTGATGTTCAAGGGCTCGAAGAACGTGCAGCCTGAGGCCCACACCTCGATGCTCGCGTCGATCGGCGGGCAGAGCAACGCCTACACGACCGACGACGAGACAGTGTTCTGGGAAACCGCTCCGGCGCAGTATCTGCCGCTCACGCTGTGGCTCGAAGCCGACCGGATGGCGACGCTCCGGATCGACAAGGACACCTTCGAGAACGAGCGCGAGGTCGTCAAGGAAGAGCGCCGGATGCGGATCGACAACCAGCCGTACGGGCGGTTGAACGAGATCATCTACGACCAGGCGTTCACCGTCCATCCCTACAAGCAC
>DATFXR010000739.1:0-4753 GCA_035315685.1 Vicinamibacterales bacterium
ATCGCTGCAGAACGACAACATCACCGACGAGCTGCGTCCGTACATCAGTGCAGGCAACGCGCTCGATTACACCTACGACGTGAATGCCGTGTTCGGCGGACCGATCAAGCAGAACAAGCTGTGGTTCCTGCTCGCCCAGCGCGTGTCGCAGACCAACAACCTGATTCCGCTGCCGACGCAGTACTTCCCGCAAGGTGGCCAGTCGGAGTCGGGCGGCCAGGTTGCGCCGCACACGACGGTGCGCCTCACCTGGCAGGCGACGCCGCGCAACAAGATCGTGTGGGCGTTCTACAAGTCGCAGGGGGGGACGAAGCGGTTCGACGTCGGCTGCACGGCGACCAGCTTCAACAGCGTGTCGTGCATCGCGCCCGAAGCGGCGTACTGGCTGCCGACGCCGCTGCAGTACGCGTCGCAGATCAAGTGGACGACGCCAATCTCCGGCCGCCTGCTGCTCGAAGTCGGGCAGTCGTTCTCGGTGCCGACCTACAAGTTCAACTATCAGGACGGCGTGGGCCCGCTCGACGTCCAGCACGTGAACGCGACGACCAGCGTGCGAACGGTGGCGTCGAGCACGGCGCCGCAGGACTATTTCAGCCAGACCTGGAATACGGTGGTCAACCTGTCGTACGTGACCGGCTCGCACAACTTCAAGGGCGGCTTCAACGATTCGTACGGGTACGAGCGCACGAAGGTAATCCGCAACGGCGACGTCCAGACGCTCACCTACGTGAACGTGAACGGCGTGCCTTCGCCCAGCACGGTCACGGTGACCAACTCGCCGTACGAGCGCTTCGAGAATCTCAACGCAAGCCTGGGGATCTATGCCCAGGACAAGTGGACCTTCCCGCGTCTCACGCTGAGCTACGGCGGCCGCTACGACTATTTCAACGCGTCGACTCCGCAGGAGTCGAACACCGGCGGCCGCTTCATGACGCCAGCGGCCCAGGCGGCGCGGCTGAACATCGCGCCGGTGTCGTGCGTGCCGTGCTGGAACGACTGGGCGGTCCGCTTCGGCGCGTCGTACGACGTGTTCGGCAACGGCAAGACCGCGCTGAAGACCTCGGTCGGCAAATTCCTCGGCCAGCAGGCGCTGGGGCTCGCCTCGTCGGTGAACCCGGGCGGCAATCAGACCGACGTTCGCGCGTGGAACGACCTCGACCGCAACGGCACCGTCTTCGACGCGAGCGGCAACGTCCAGTTCAACGAGATTGGCCCTCCCCGCAACAACAACTTCGGGATCCCCGGCGTCGGCACGACGCAGTTCGACCCTGCGCTGCCGCGACCGACCAACTGGGAAGAGACTCTGTCGGTGCAGCACGAACTGCTGCCGAACGTGTCGGTGACGGCCGGCTACTACCACCGATCGTTCCAGCACCTTGGTTACACCATCAATACGCTGGTCGATCCGCAAACCGACTACACGCCCTTCACGATCACCATTCCGCGAAACCCGAGTCTTCCCGAGGGCGGCGGTCAGGTGATCACGATGTACAACCTCAACCCGAACAAGCTCGGCGTGGTGAACAATGTTTCGACCTGGTCCGACAAGAATTCCCGCATCTACAACGGCATCGAAATCAGCGCGTCCGCGCGCTTCGCGCGGCGTGCCTTCGTGTTCGGCGGGATCACGACCGAGCGGACCGCAACCAGCAACTGCGACGGTCCCGTCACGACGGCGGCGAACGCAACACCGTCCAACCCGAACAACTACCGCTTCTGCAATCAGGTGCCGCCGTTCCAGACGCTGTACAAGGCGTCGGGCGCCTACACGTTCCCGTACGACGTCAACCTCAGCCTGACGTTTCAGGCACGCCCGGGCATCAGCGTCGGCTCGTTCTACACCTTCAACAGCGCCATTGCCGGCGTTCCGCTCACCGGCGGCGGCAATCTCACCGTCATGGTCGTCGATCCAACGACGCAGTATTACGATTACGTGAAGACGCTGGACGCGCGGATCGCCCGCGCGTTCCGCTACGGCCACACGCGGGTCGAGCCGTTCGTGGAGATCTTCAACGTGCCGAACTTTTCGACGATTCTCACGGTGAACGAAACGGTCGGGCCGAGCTATTACACGCCGGGCATCATCGTCCAGGGTCGGCGACTCCAGTTCGGCGGACGGGTGGACTGGTGACGGCGACGTTCTGGAGTTCTAAGGTTCTAGCGTTCCAAGGTTCTAGAGTTCAAGGTTCTTGGCTCTGGGGTTCTAGGTTCCAGGTTCTGCGTTCTCTGCGTTCTCCGCGGTTGCTTATCACGCGGGGGTTTGTTTACCCGAGCGAAGGAGACGCTATGCGCGTTGGAGTATTGACGGCGATCGCTCTCGCGACTGCAACCAGCGTGTTTGCCGGTGCGCCGACCTTCAGCAAGGATGTCGCGCCGATCCTGTACAAGAACTGTGTGGAGTGCCATCGGCCAACGGCGATGGCGCCGATGTCGCTGATTACCTACGAGGACGCGCGGCCGTGGGCGCGTGCAATTCGCCAGAAGGTGCAGTCGCGGCAGATGCCGCCGTGGGGAGCCGATCCGACCATCGGCACGTTCTCGAACGACGTCAGCCTGAAGCAGAGCGACATCGCGACAATCGTCGCGTGGGTGGACGGCGGCGCGGCGGAAGGCAGCCGCGCGGACCTGCCCGCGCCGCCGCAGTTCGCCGAGGGCTGGTCCATCGGAAAGCCGGACTACGTCTTCAAGATGCAGAAGCCGTTCAACGTTCCGGCCGACGGTACCGTGCCGTACGTCTACGTGGCGATTCCGACGAACCTGAAGGAAGACATCTGGATCAAGGCCGTCGAACTGAAGCCGACCGACCGCCGCGTGGTGCACCACATCATCAGCACGCTGGTCGAAGGCAACGGCACGGCGCCCGATCCCGAGCCGAAGCTGACGCGCGATCCGGCGCGCAAGGAGATCGGCGGCGGCCTCGGCGGCCTCGTGCCGGGTCGGCTCTACGGTCAATTCGAGGAGGGCGTGGCGCGGAAGATTCCGGCGGGCGCCGACATCGTGCTGCAGATGCACTACACGACAATCGGCCAGCCGGTGACCGACCAGACGGAGATCGGCGTCATTCTCGCGAAGGAGCCGCCGACCCGGCTTCGCGCCGAGGGCGGCGGGTCGATCCCGAACATGCAGTTCGCGATACCGCCTGGCGATCCGAACTACGAGGTGATCGGCAGGTACACATTCGATCGCGACACCTATCTGTCGAGCATGTACCCGCACATGCATGTGCGCGGCAAGGATGCGACCTACACGGTGATCTATCCCGACGGCCGCGAGGAGGTCGTACTGCGCGTACCGAAGTACGACTTCAACTGGCAATTGAGCTACAAGCTCGCCGAGCCGAAGTTCCTGCCGAAGGGGTCGACGCTGAAGGTGACGATGCACTACGACAACTCGGCGGCGAATCGCTACAACCCGGATCCGACGGCGACGGTGCGGTGGGGCGAGCAGACGTGGGAGGAGATGATGCTCGGCTACTACGGCACGATCGAGCTGCCCGGATCGACGGCGACCAGGACCCGACAACGCTAGCGGCCGCCACGAAGGCACGAAGACACGAAGATCATTAATATTCGTGTTCGTCTTCGTGGCATCGTGGCATCGTGGCATCGTGGCTTCGTGGCGTGCTCCCATGGTTCACCTGATCCTCTCGCTCGTCCTTGCACAGGCGCTTTCGGGCGCGACGCTCTTCGAGAACCATTGCGCCGCATGTCACACCGGTACCGATCCGCGCGTGCCGACGGTGGCCGCGCTGCGTCAGCGGACGCCGGAATCAATCGCGGACGCGCTGACGCTCGCGGCGATCACCGTGATGCCGGGCGTCGTGTTCACCGGATCGAACGACGGTGCGATCCGCGCCTACTCGACCAAGAACGGATCAATCGTTTGGCAGTTCGACACCAACCGCGATTTCGACACCGTCAACGGCGTCAAAGCGAACGGCGCGTCGATGAGCGGACCGGGTCCGGTCGTCGCGGGCGGGATGCTGTACGTGAACTCCGGCTGCGGCGCGCTCGGTGGCCGCCCTGGTAACGTGCTGCTCGCCTTCGGCGTCGATGATGGCGCCGCGCCGGCGCCTGCCGCGAGCGGATCACGCGATCTGGAGGGCATCTGGAGCTTCGCGACGCTGACGCCCTTCGAGCGCCCCGCGGAGCTTGCCGCGAAGCCGTATTTCACAGTCGAGGAAGCCGCGGCGTTCGTCGCCGACACACTCGCGCGCAACGACCGCGACCGCCGCGATGGCGGCGCGGCCGTCGACGCCGCGCGCGGCGTCGCCGATTTCTGGTTCGATCGCGGAACCGGCGTCGCGACGCTCGACGGCAGGAAGCTGACGTCGCTCGTCGTCGATCCGCCGGACGGCCGCGTCCCGCCGGTTACCGCGGAGGCGCGCGCCAGGGCGGGAGCGCGCAATGCCACCCGTGATGGCGCGGCCGACAATCCCGAAAATCGGTCGCTCCAGGAGCGTTGCCTGTCGTTCAACGCCGGACCGCCGATCAATCTCGGTCCATACAACAACTTCGTCCAGCTGCTTCAGATGCCGAACGCGGTGATTGTCTTCACCGAGATGATCCACGACGCGCGCATCGTGTGGACGGACGGACGTCCGCATCTGCCGCCGCACGTGAAGCTGTGGCTCGGCGACTCGCGCGGGCGCTGGGAAGGCAACACGCTCGTCGTGGATACGACCAATTTCACCGAGAAGACCGGCTTCCGCGGATCCTCGGATCGACTGCACCTGGTCGAGCGGTTCACGCGC
>DATFXR010000740.1:0-5098 GCA_035315685.1 Vicinamibacterales bacterium
CAACGGATGGCCTGGTGATTGTCTGCGCGCAGGCTGGAAACGTGAACACCGGCGCATTCGATCCGTTCGAGGCCATCGCCGACCAGGCCGCGCGGCGGGAGGCGTGGCTGCACATAGATGGCGCGTTCGGGCTGTGGGCCGCTGCGAGCGGATCGCTCCGTCATCTCGTGCGCGGCGTCGAGCGCGCCGACTCGTGGGCGACGGACGCACACAAGTGGCTGAACGTGCCCTACGACTCGGGCCTGGTGTTCACGGCGCATCCGGCCGCCCATCGAGCGGCGATGAGCCAGACGGCCGCGTACCTGGCGCGCTCACCCGAGGAGCCGCGCGAGCCTATGGACTGGGTCCCGGAGTCGTCCCGTCGCGCGCGCGGCTTTTCAATGTACGCCGCGCTCCGGTCGCTGGGCCGGAGCGGCGTCGCCGACCTGGTCGAGCGTTGCTGCCGTCTCGCGCGCCGGTTCGCGGATCGACTGCAGGAAGAACCGACGATCAGGATCCTCAATGAGGTCGTGCTGAATCAGGTGCTCGTGCGTGTGGAACCGGTGGCAGGTGATTCCGACGCTGCGACACGAGCCGCGCTCCGCCGCGTTCAGGAAGAGCGCGTCTGTTGGCTGGGCGGCACACGGTGGCACGGGATGGAGGCGATGCGCATCTCGGTCTCGAACTGGTCCACGACAGACGGCGATATCGATCGCTCAGCAGAATCCGTGCTTCGCGCTGTTGCTGCCACTGTCAATGGCTGATGGCTAAGGGCTGATGGCTATGGCTGATGGTCAATGGTCGAAAGGCCATCAGCTGTTTAACCATTTAGCCATAGCCATTAGCCATCAGCCATCAGCCATTGACATGCGTCAGCTACTCCTCTCTTAGAGCTGACGCTGGATCAATCCGCAGTCCCTGGCTCGCGGCGAGCGCGCACGTCGTCACGCCCACGACGGCGACCAGCGACACGACGCTGCCGAGGACGATCGGATCGCGCGCTCGAACGTCGAACAGCAGACTCGCGACGACCGCGCCGAGCGACAACGCGGCAAGCGTGCCGGCGACGAGTCCGGCGACGATCGGCACTGTGACCTGTCCGAGCACGAGCCGGATCACCTGCGATCGCTGCGCACCGAGCGCAACGCGGATGTTCATTTCGCGCCGCCGGCGCGACACGCCGTACGACGTGACTGCCCACACACCGAGCGTCGCGATGAACAGCGCGACGCCGCCGAAGGCCATGAACAGTTGCGCCTGATACCGCCTGGCTGCGATCGACCCGTCGACCAACTGCTCGAGCGGCCGCGCGTCGCCGATCGCGATGTCGCCGTCGATCTCGCGCACCGCGCGGCGCACCTGCGGCATCAGCGCCGACGGCCCGGTCGCGGTCTTGATCACCAGCGTCGGCGAATTGCGAGTGCGCCACCAGTACGGCAGGTAGACCATCAGCGGCGGCGGCTGATCGAGCGAGGTGAGCTTTGCGTCAGCAACGATGCCGACCACTTCGAAGCCGGCCTCGCCGGGGATTCCGCGGCTGAAGCGCTTGCCGACCGCGTCTTCGCCGGGCCAGATCCGCCGCGCCGTCCCTTCTGACACGAGCGCCGGCATCGTGCCGCTCGCCCGCCCTTCGGCGGCGCCGAACGATCGGCCGCGTACGATCGTGATCCCGAGCGTGCGAAAGAAGTCCGGGCCGACGAACCGGTAGTTGGCGGCCGGGTGCTCCGACCGCGGGCTCGTGCTGCCGTCCGGCGCGAGGCCATTCACCTGCGTCGAGCCGGACAGCGGCGGCGCCGAGAGCGTCGTCGCGCTCTGAACGCCGGGCAGTGCCTGCAGCGCCGCGATCACACGATCGTAGGCAGCGAGCCGGGTCGCCTCGGCCTCATACCGCTGTGCCGGCAACGAGAGCGGCACGACCAGCACGCGTTCGGCGGCAAACCCGCGATCGACGTTCATCAACCGCATGAAGCTGGCGCCGAGGAGCGCCGTGACGACGAGCAGCGAAAGGGACAACGCGACCTGCAGCGCGAGCAAAGCGCCGCGCGTCCGCATGCCGCCGCGATCGCTCGTCGTCCAGAGCGCGCCAGCCCTGAGCGACTGTTCCACGTCGCTCCGCGCCGTCCGCCACGCCGGCAGCACGGCAACGACGAGGCCGGCCAGCGTCGAGACGCCGGCGGCGAACGCGACCACCCGCGCGTCGAGTGCGACCTCGCTCACGCGCGGCAGATCGATCGGCGCGGTCCTGACGAACAGGAGGAGCGCGGCCCAGGCGACGGCGAGCCCGAGAGTGCCGGCGACGGCGGACAACAGGAGCTGCTCGACGACCGCGCGCGCGACGAGGCGCGAGCGACCGGCGCCGAGCGCCGAGCGAATCGCGGCGTCACGCAGGCGTCCAACCGTCCGCGTCAGCGACAGGTTGGCAAGGTTCGAGCAGGCGATGCACAGCACCGCGACGATCGCGCCCAGGAGGAGAAGCAGGCCGCTGCGCGCGCGACCGACGACGGTCTCCGTGAGCGGTATCAGCGTGCTCGCCAGCGTTACCGGCTGGCCCGCCTCCTTCGTCGCGATCTGGCTGACCTGCGTCTGGAGAACATCGAGCTCGGCGTGCGCCTGCTCGGTGGTCGCGCCGGCGCGCAGACGGCCGACGGCGTCGTTGTTGTGGTCGCCTTCCCAGCCGGTACGTGACACGTCCATGTGGATCGGCACGAACAGCTCCGCGGACGCGAGGCGTTGTGACGGCAGACTGAAATCGGCTGGCAGGACGCCGACAATCGTGCGTGGCCTGCCGTCGATCACGATCGATCGGCCGACCACGCCGCGGTCGGCGCTGAAGCGCTGGCGCCACGCCGCATCGGTGACGACCGCCGCCTCGGGCCGGTCGCTCGGCTCGTCGGCAGGTGTCAGAGTTCGACCAATCGCTGCCTGCACGCGGAGGACATCGAACAACGATCCGCTCACCCTGGCGACCTGAACCTGGGCGGCGTCACCGGCGCCGGTCATGTTCGCCGGCAGCACGATGTACTGCGCCATCGACTCGAACGTCCGAGTGTGCTGCCGCCAGTATTCGAAATGCTTCTCGTTTACCGCGAGCGTCGGGATCTTGTCGGCAAATTGACGCCAGGTTTCCCGAATCGAAACCAGCCGTTGCGATTCGCGATAGGCGAGCGGCTTCAGGAGAACGCCATCGACGATCGAGAACACGGCGGTGGTCGCGCCGATCGTCAGCGTAAGCGTCACCACGACGGTGAGCGTGTAGGCACGATCGCGGCGCAGGCCCCGAACGGCGTCACGCACGTCGAAAGATAGAGATCGCATGCCGGTTGGACGGATAACAATCGGCCGCGGTTGACCGCGCGGCGGTCCGGCTGAAGCCGGACACTACCGTGCGCACGGTCCGGCTAAAGGCGGAACTACCGAAATTCCGGCCGCAATATCGCATTCACGATCCGCCTGGAGGGGGAACTACCGAAATCGGGCCGCGGTGCTGCGGTTGAGTCCGGCTTCAGCCGGACCCGTCACTCGTACCGCAACGCCTCGATCGGATCGAGCCTCGACGCCTTGAGCGCCGGCAGGAACCCGCTGATCAGCCCGACCGTCATCAGAATCGTCGTGGTGATCGTGATCAGCTTCACCGACAGCATCAAGTGGATGTCGGTCACGCGACTGGCGTCGTCCAGCAGCTCGGCGAGGAACGGCCGCGGACTGAGCAGCCAGACGAGCCCCCACGACACCGCGATCCCGACGACGCCGCCGGCGAAGGTCGTCGCCAACCCCTCGAGCAGGAATTGCAGGAGGATCTCGCGCGGCCTGGCGCCCAACGCCTTGCGCACGCCGATCTCGCGCGTCCGCTCCTGGACGTTGACGAACATGATGTTCATGATGCCGACACCGCCGATCGCCAGCGTCAGCACGCCGATGAAGGTGAGCACGATCTTCAGTCCGCCGACGATGCCGCTGGTGATTTCGTTCGTCTTCTCCGACCCGAACATGTTCAGCGCGCGCTCGTCGGCCGGGTTGTAGCGATAGCGCTTCGCGATCAGCTCGCGCACCTGCCGCTGCGCCTTCGACTCGAGCACCGGCGACACCGCCTGCCAGACGAACGTGCCGACGTAGCGGTTGTCGGAGAGGCCGCCCATCGTCGTCCATGGGATGAACACGCAGTATTTGTCCGGGCGGTTGTAGTTCGAGAGCTGGACTTTCTCTTCCATCACGCCGACGATCTCGAACGGCTGACCGCCGATGCGGATCGTCTCGCCGACCGGTGGAATCGCGCCGAACAACTTCCGCTGCACCTCGGTGCCGATGAATGCCACGCGGCGCCGCAGCCGGACGTCCTCGTCGTCGAGGAACCGGCCGCCCGCCTGCGGCTTCTCACTTCGCATCACGCCGTATGACGCGGCGACACCGCGGACCAGGTGGCTGGACTGCTTGTTCCCGAAAACAATCGGGAAGTCCTGCATGAACTCCGGGCTGACGTTCTTCACCAGCGGCAGCTCGCCGACGGCCATCACGTCGTCCGCAGTGACGCGCACGCGCTTGCCCGCCCGTTCACCACCCGCCTGCATGCTCGTCTGACCGGGGAAGGTCACGACGGTTCCGTCGGAGAACGCGCCGCGGAAGCCGGCGTCGAGGGCGCCGCGAAAGCCGTCGCCGTAGGCGAGGAGCACGACGACCGAGATGATGCCCCACGAGATGCCGAGCATCGACAGCGCGGCGCGAAAACGATGGTGATAGAGGCCGTAGCACGCTTCGCGCACGATCTCGACGAGCGAGACGAACGCCCGCCGGCGCTGCCGCGGCGCCGCGATTCCGACGAAAGGCCGCTCGGTTGCGAAGGTGGCGTCCACCGCTACATCTCGAACCGCAGCGCTTCCACTGGCGGCAACTCCGCCGCGCGCCGCGCCGGATAGGTGGACGTGACGACGCCGATCACGACGAGCGTCGCGATCGCCACCAGCCCTGACTGCCACGACAGAATCATTCCGGCGAAGCGTTCCGGCATCGGCGCAAGATTGACGAGTCGGCACAGGCCGAGCGCGACCACCATGCCGCCGACTCCGCTCGCGAGCGTGAGGAAGAAGCCCTCGAGGAAGAACTGCCGCTGAATCGTCGCCGTGGT
>DATFXR010000741.1:0-21072 GCA_035315685.1 Vicinamibacterales bacterium
GTTCCAGTCGTCGTGCATCCAGGCCGTGCGCGCGCCGCCGCTGCCGTCCATGAACATCTTCACGCCGCCAGAAACGAGCATGCCGTCGCCGGTCGACGCGGTCGGCCGCGGATGCGAATTGACCCGCGCCAGGACCGCGGCGTTGTCTTCCACGCGCCGCGCGCCGCTCCAGAGCGCGAACATCCGGACCGTGAGCCATCCCTCCTTCAGCAGTTCCTCGTAGATGTCCCATTTCGTCTGGCCGATGCCGGGATCCTTCGCACCAGTCATGCCTTCCTTGTTGAAGTCCTCGACGATGCGGACGATGCCGGCGCGCTGCTGGTCGCGCGTGAGCGCTGGCACGTGTCGCGAGACCAGATTCATCGCCGCTTCCTTCAACACGCCGGTGGGCCGGCCCTGCGCGTCGCGATCGATCGTGCCGGCGGGTGGATCCTTCGTGTCGTTCGTCACTTCGGACATCTTCAACGCGTAGCTGTTGGCGACGCCGTAATGTCCGGTGGTCTGCATGAGCCAGACCGGGTTGTTCGGCGCGACCGTGTCGAGATCGGCGGCCGTCACATAGCGGCGCTCCGCGAGCTTGCCTTCGTCCCACCCGCTGCCGCGAATCCAATCACCAGGCTTGCTCTTCGCCACGCGGTCGCGTACTCGCGCCAGCACGTCCTCGATCTTCCTGACGTCCGCGTCGCTCAGGTTGACGTTGAACAACACCTCGGCCTCGGAGAAATGGACGTGCGTGTCGATGAGGCCCGGCGTGACCGTACGCCCGCGGAGGTCGATCACCTGCGTTGCGCTGCCAGCACGCAGGCGAATCTGAGCGGTCGTGCCGACGGCGACGATCCTGCCGCCCGTGATCGCGATCGCCTCCGCGACTGAATCAGTCGCGTCCACCGTCAGCACTGTTCCGTTGACCAGCACCATATCCGCGACTGGCGCAGCAGGCTGCGCACCTGCAGGCCGCCGCGCCGCGGCCGACGCGATCGTCGCCGCGATCACCGCACCGATCAGAAGTGCCCGCCTGGTCCGCATGCGCATCTCCCCCCGGAATGATACGCTCGTACCACGTATGCTGATCGCGTCGATCCTCGCAACGCTGGTCATCGCTGCGGCACCACCGCCGGCCGCTGCGGAAGGGGAGTGCGTGATCGTGGCGCCGCTCGATGGCGGGCCCGAAACGGTCGTCGGCGGATCGGAATGCGATCGCCGGACGCTGCCGGCATCCACGTTCAAGATTCCGCACGCGCTCATCGCGCTCGATACCGGCGTCGTCACCGAGCGCACGGTGATGAAGTGGGATCACGAGAAGAAGGACTTCCCGGCGTGGGAACGCGATCACACGCTCGATTCGGCGATCAAGTCGTCGGTCGTCTGGTTCTTTCAGCGCGCGGCTCGATCGATCGGACGCGAACGCGAGCTCGCGCACCTGCGCGCCTTCAACTACGGGTCGAAAACGTTTTCGCGAGATGTGGACCAGTTCTGGCTGAACGGCGATCTGACGATCTCGCCGCGCGAGCAGATCGCATTCCTCGAGCGGATGTACAAGTACGAGCTGCCGATCGCTCGCGCGCATGTGGACACGGTGATTGCTGCGATGACGATGCCGTCCGGCAAGCTGTCGAATGCAGCCGGCGTCCACGAGTTCCCGATCGGCTGGGCGGATCCGATCGTGCGAGCGAAGACCGGCAATGGGACCGTGAACGGCGAGCGCGCGAGCTGGGTGATTGGCGAAATCGAGAGCCGAGGGCGGCAGTTCGTCTTTGCCAGCCGTGTGCGATCGTCGACCCGCCCGCTCGAGACGACGGCCGGCGCCGATCTGGCCGTGCGCGTGCTGAACGCTGTCGTCCCGCCGCGCGCGGCGGTGGACCAGAAAGATCGACCGCAGGGTTATCGCCTGGCCAGCATTTTCTCGTTTCCCAGTGGCACGTAGGGTCCGGCTTCAGCCGGACTTTCCAAGGTCCGCCTGAAGGCTGACACTACGCACACAGGAACGTTTCAGTGAAGCTCGCCGGACGGCGCAGACGTCTGCCGGCCAAACGCATCGAGCAATACCGGCAGCAGCGCGTGCATGGGCCCCAGCGATGGCCGTGCGGGTGTCAGTCCCGCGTGGAAGCGGCGCGCCACCAACCGGTCCAGGATCGCAGCGCGGCTGGCGATGACATGCACCGGGACGCTCCATGACGCTCCCTCGCCGCTCACGGCGGCGGCCGGTTGATGATCGCCGATCACCACCATCACGATGTCGCGTCCCCGATGTTTGCGCAGATACCCGCCGAGCGTCGCGTATGTGTACGACACGGCGTCCACATAACCGGGTGCGAAGTGCGTCCAGTCCGGCTGCTTCGCATAAGCCCGTACGATCGACGGCGGGTCGTACGGATGCGCGTCGAAGATCCGTTCCCATTGCGGCTGGTAGGGCGGCGTCGGGCTGAAAGGAAAGTGCGTGCTGATGGTCGGATAGAACACGAAGAGATCTGGACGCGACGCTCGGCCCGCTTCGAGGGCATCGAACTTCGCGAGCGTGAACTGATCGGGAATCGCGAACCATCCGAACTCGGGTCCGCCGTACTCCAGGCGGGCTGCGCCAATCGTCTCGTCGAATCCATAGAACGCGCCTTCCGGCCACCGCTGCCGCAGCCCCGGCATGAGCGCGACGGTGCGATAGGCGTTGCGCGAAAACGTCGTGACGACGGTCTCGCGCTTCTCGGTCATCAGACGCGCGTTCCTTTCGGGATCGCGCACCTCGATTCCCGACAACAGGCTGATGTGCGCCAGCCACGACGATCCGCCGAACGTCGGTGACTCGACGAACGCCGAAACCGCGCTCCGGCCGGTCTCTCGGACCGCGGCGTCGAGTTGCGCGCGCGGCGCCGTCAGGTACGGCGCAATGTCGGATCGCTCGTAGGCGACCGCACCGTAGGCCTCGATGAAAATCAGGAACACGTCGGCGCCACGCGTGAGCGACAGATCGGCGTCGAACGACGGGCTCGGCGGCAGCGTCATCGACGCGCTCATCGCGCCGGCGACCAGGCGCATCTGCCTCGCATAGGTCGCTGCGACCGGCGTCGCAAACTCGGGCCGCGCCGGGATCGCGTCGGTCACGTGCTGGGCGACGAACACCAGAACGATCGCGGCGGCGACGCCGGCGATCGCCGCCCGCGTGCGTGGTGCGTCGAGTGCCGTGGCGACGCGAGAGAACGCCCACCTGAACACGACGTAGAGCAGCAGTAACACCGCGACGACCGCCGCACCGATTGCCGCCATCAACCACCACGGCGCCGCCGCCGCAACCATCGCGGCGACGTCTGGCATGTAGCGAAGATCCCAGTACAGGTTGATGTCGCGACCGTAGAGCGCCGGTGTCGTCACGTCGGCGTAATGGCCGATCGTGAACGCGATCCATGCAACGGTTGCCAGACGCACCAGTCCGCGCGGCACCGACCCGCGCAGTTGGCGGACCAGCGCGAGGAGCAGCAGCGCCACCGCGCACTCCACTGAGAGCTCGCCGCTCCACGCAATTGCCGGTGTCGGCCAGATATTGTGAAACGACAGCGATGCGTTCAGCAGCGCCAGCGCCGCGACGAGCGCAGCAAGCGCTACCCGGCGCGGCGCCAGAGGCACAGGATGTCGACGAGGAACGAGTACACGAGCGCGGCGAGGGCCGACGCGGTGATTATCGTGCTCAGCGGCGGCACGATGAACGGCACGAGCGCGATCGTGAGCGCGGCGACCTGGAAGACGCAGACCGCCTGCCGCCGCCGGCTCGGCGGCAGCGGCGCCCGCAGCCAGGTCCACCACCAGCCCGCGGTCACGAAGACATACCGCATCACGCCGGACGCGACCACCCACACACCGGCTTTCTCGAACCGCCACGCGAGAATCGAGAGCGCGAGAATCAGCAGCGCGTCGACTTCCATGTCGAAGCGTGCGCCGTATGCGCTGGCGATCCGGTGGCGCCGCGCCAGCCAGCCATCCAAACCGTCGAGCATGGTCACGACGCCGCTGGCGGCCGCTGCCGTGGCGGCCAGCACTGGCGCTCGCAGCTCGCCCACGAGCCCGACGATCAGGGCCACCACGAGCGCGCGAATCATGGTCACCTGGTTCGCGGGACCGAAACGCGCGAACGGATGATGCTCGTGCAGGAAGCCGAGCGCGACGGCCATCGACAGCGCAAACGCGGCGGGCGCCTTGAAGGCGTACAGATCGCTCACCGGCAGACCTGTGCGCGCGGCCGCCGCGAGCGACACGACAGCAAACAATCCGACGAGCTGAGTAGAGACGGCGCTCGCTCGCAGAGGTGCGTCGGGCAGCCGCCAGGCCGTGGTGCTCACCTGTGTGGGTCCGTCCATTATATTGGTCGTCGCATGGGTTGTGCGCAGGCGCGCGCGTTCTGGGTGGCCGCGCCCGGCCGAGGTGAGATTCGCGTCGAGCCGGTTCGCGATCCGTCGGCGGACGAGGTCGCGGTGCGCGCGCTCTTCAGCGGCATCAGCCGCGGCACCGAGACGCTCGTGTTTCAGGGGCGTGTGCCCGCGTCGGAGCGCGATCGGATGGCGGCGCCGTTTCAGGCCGGGACGTTTCCCGCACCGGTCAAGTACGGCTACGCGAACGTCGGCACGATCGAGCGGGGCCCGGTGGCGCTCACCGGCCGTCGTGCGTTCGTGCTCTATCCGCATCAGACGTGCTACGTCGTGCCGGCCGGCGCCGTGCATCTGCTTCCCGAGGGCGTGCCGCCGGCGCGGGCGGTGCTGGCGGCAAACCTCGAGACGGCAGTCAACGGCCTGTGGGACGCGGGCGTGCACGCCGGCGATCGGGTGACGATCGTCGGTGCCGGCACCGTCGGCAGCCTGGTCGCGTACATCGCCGGCCGTATCCCGCAGTGTGACGTCGAACTGGTGGACGTCAACGCATCACGCGCGGCGGTTGCCGAGGCGTTCAATGTCCACTTCGCGATGCCCGCGTCCGCGCGCGGCGATCGCGACGTCGTCATTCACGCGAGCGGCTCGCCGTCCGGACTCGAGTGCGCGCTGGCGGTCGCAGGCTTCGAGGCGACCATCGTCGAGATGAGCTGGTACGGCGATCGCTCGGTCGGCGTTCCGCTCGGCGAGGCGTTCCACGCGCGGAGGCTGACGATCAAGTCGTCGCAGGTCGGCAGCGTCGCGGCCGCGCAGCGTGCGCGATGGGATACGCGCCGCCGCATGCAGCTCGCGCTCGCGATGCTCGGCGATCCCGCGCTCGACGTTCTCATCACCGGCGAGAGCGCGTTCGACGATCTGCCGGAGGTGATGGCGCAGCTGGCGTCGACCCCGGGCGACACGATCTTTCATCGCGTGAGGTACTCATAGCGTGTACACGGTCTCGGTCCGCGACCATTTCATGATCGCCCACAGCTTCACCGGCGACGTCTTCGGCCCTGCGCAGCGTCTGCACGGGGCGACATTCGTGGTCGATCTCGAGTTCAGGCGTGCCGAGCTCGATCGTGACGGGGTCGTTGTCGACATCGGCCGGGCGACGGAGGTGCTGCACGCGACGCTCGGCGGGCTGAATTTCCGCAATCTCGACGAAGTCGCTGAGTTCAAGGGGCGCAACACGACCACCGAGTTTCTCGCGCGCGTGATTTTCGATCGGGTCGCCGCCGCCATCGGTCGCGGCGACCTCGGCGACGCCGGCCGCGGCGTAGAGAGCCTGCGCGTCACGCTGCACGAGTCGCATGTGGCCAGTGCGGCCTACGATGCGCCGCTGTTTTCCACAGGGGGGTCGGGAATCGTTTCGTGATTTCGACAGTTTTCCACAGGGGGTCGGGAACCGTTTTTTTGAGCAATAACGGTATCGAGAGTCGCTCTGTGCACCATGCCGCAGGATTGACCGCAGCGGTTGTTCCTGGAGCGCCCGAGGCCAGGCGTGCGCCACCCGCACATGATTCTGATTCTGTATCCATGATCCATCGCGACCGTTGCAGATGCCTCAATCACCTGGGCTCGCGACCGGGTGTCACGCGCCACAACGGACTCCAGACCCCTGCTCGCGCCGCCGTCCCGGTCGCGAAACGATTCCCGACCCCTGCATCCGCGTGAAAACGATTCCCGACCCCCTGTGGATATTTGTCCCGGGTGACCTCGAGACGCGGACCGGAGGATACGGGTACGACCGCCGAATCGTCGCCGGATTGCGGCACCGCGGTTGGGACGTCGCCCTCGTCCCGCTCGACGACAGCTTTCCCGTCCCGACCGCTGCTGCCAGACGCCAGGCGGCGGCCGCGCTGGCCGCGGTGCCGGACGGCGCGCTCGTCGTGATCGATGGCCTCGCGTTCGGCGTCTTGCCCGACGAGGCGATCGCGCACGCCTCACGACTGCGCCTGATCGCGCTCATCCATCATCCCCTCGCCCTCGAAACCGGACTCGATCCGCCACAGACGGAGGCGTTCGAAGTGAGCGAGCGCCGCGCATTGAATGCGGCGCGCCAGGTGGTGGTCACGAGCCGCGGCACGGCGGCGACCCTGGCTCGATACGACGTCGAGCCGAACCGCATCACGGTCGTCGAGCCCGGTACCGATCCCGCGCCAGTCGCGCACGGCTCGACGCTGACCGGCACCGTCGCCCTGCTGACCGTCGCGACGCTGACTCCGCGCAAAGGCTACGACCTGCTGCTGGACGCGCTCGCCGCCGTTCCGCACGACAACTGGAGGCTGCGATGCGCCGGCAGCGCCGACCGCGATCCTGCAACGGCCGCGTGCGTGCGAGAGCGGCTGCAGGACCGGCGGCTCGCCGATCGCGTCGCGCTCGTCGGCGACCTGGACGCGAGCCAACTCGCCATCGAATACGATCGCGCCGACGTCTTCGTGCTCGCGACGCGCTATGAGGGATACGGAATGGTGGTCGCCGAGGCGCTCGCGCGCGCCCTGCCGGTCGTCAGCACGGCAACCGGCGCGATTCCGGATCTCGTCGGCGCCGATGCCGGCATCATCGTCGCGCCGGGTGACGCCGCGGCGCTCGCCGATGCCCTGACGCGCGTGATCTCGGATGCACCTTTCCGCGCGCGTCTCACTGATGGGGCGCGCCGCGTTCGCGTTCGACTGCCGACGTGGGACGATGCCGTCGCCAGGATGGCGTGCGTGTTGACGCAGGTCCGAGACGAGAATGGGTGAGTTCAGTCCGGAGTGGCTCGCGCTGCGCGAGCCCGCCGATCATCACGCCCGCTCCACGCGGCTGACACGCGAGATCGCCAATCGGGTCATGGACGAGGCGGCAGTGCGCGTCCTCGATCTGGCGTGCGGCACCGGATCGAACCTCCGCTACCTCACACGCTATCTTCCGCCGATTCAGCACTGGCGCGTGGTCGATCGCGATTCCGCGCTGCTCGCCCGACTTCGGAAACCGATGTCCTGGGGCATCGTCGCCAGCGTTCACCTGCATCGGCGTGATCTCGCGAACCTGGACGGGATCGCCGAACTGTTCGAGCGCACGTCGCTGGTCACGGCATCGGCGCTTCTGGATCTCGTCTCCCATCGATGGCTCGACACTCTCGCCGATCGGTGTCGAGCGGCGTGCACGCCTGCCCTCTTCGCGCTGAGCTACGATGGCCGGATTCTTTGCACGCCGCGCGATCCGGACGACGAACTCGTGCGCGAGCTGGTCAACCGGCATCAGCGGACCGACAAAGGATTCGGTCCGGCGCTCGGCCCGGACGCGGCTGATCGTGCGCAGCAATCCTTCGCCGCTCGGGATTTTGTCGTCGACCGAGAGCGGAGCGATTGGATGCTCGGCGGTGACCACAGCGATCTTCAGCGCCAGTTGATTGAAGGATGGGCGAGCGCTGCAACGGAGATGGCACCAGCGGACGCTGCAGCAATCGACCGCTGGCAGAGGCGCCGGCTCCAACACGTGGCGGCCGGCCGATCGACCGTCGTCGTCGGCCACGAAGATCTCGCGGCGTGGATCAGATGACGCGAATGATCGGCGCCACAGACTGGTGCGGGCCGGGCTCGTCGGCATCCGACCGCAGATCGCAGTCGAACAGCACGTCGGCGCCCATCCGATAGACGCGGTAGCGTGGCCGATGGCAATCGCTCAGCGCCAGCCGCGGCGCCAATCGAATCGCCGGACGCCCGTCTCCGATCAGGAGCGGCGCGATGGCAATCTGCAGACGGTCGAGCGCGTTCGCTTCCAGGAACGTCGAGACAGTGACACCGCCGCCTTCGACGAAGATCCGATGGCAGCCACGCGCGCGCAGCACTTTCAGCACCGCTGACACGTCGAGACGATCTCCTTCGTCGTCCACGGCGATGACGGCGGCCTGGCCGACGTGCGTGTCGCCCTCGCGAACCACCGACTTGCCGCAGACATACAGCGTGTTCGCCGCGGCGTCGTTGAACACTCGATAGTGGTCGGCGAGACGGCGCGACGGATCGAGCACGACACGCACAGGGCTCGGCCCGCGTACGTGCCGTGTCGTGAGCTGTGGATCATCAGCGGCAACCGTTCCCGCGCCGACGACGACGGCATCGCACAGCGCGCGAAGCCGATGCAGATGGCGGATGTTCTCTTCACCGGTGACGTACTGCGATTCGCCGGCGTGCGTGGCGATGAAGCCGTCCAGGCTCTGTCCGAGGTGGCCGACCGTCATTGGACGTTGTTGGGTCGCGCTGCAGATCGGCAGGTAGAGATCAATCAGCGTCTGCCGCGGGTCGCTCGGCGGTAGGACGACCGACCAGCCGCGATCCGGCTCCCAGCGGAGCACGGCGTCGGGCGAGTCGTCGGCGACCGGCCGCAGCTCGCCGGCGTCCGTCGCAGCGTAGGTCGCCGCACCCGACGCGTCCGAGACGCGGTCGGCCTCCGCCGCGGCGGCGAGGACAATGTGCCAGGCCTGGTCTGCTGCTGTCACTACGGCGAGTCGCTCCACGCGCCCGCGTGTTCGTGGCGCGCTTCAAAATTCCACGATCGTATTACAGTTGCATGTCATGAACCCGAACTGGCAGCGCGTCAGCATCCAGGTGGCTGCCGCGTATCTTCGCGAGGTCGTCGCAAAGACGCCGACAGATATCCGCGCGAAAGTTGCCTATGAAGGTCTGCTCGACGTGCTCCAGCCGTCGCGGCGAACGGCGCGGTTGCAGGGCGATCGAGTGGCGTTCGCGGTGCCGGTCGTGCCGATGCCAACGAGGCGCGAACGGCGCGCGAAGCATGACCGCCGTATTGGCGAACGACGCAAACTGGGTCTTGGAAGCCCGACCGGGAGCGAACGCAGAATCGGCGAGCGGCGGAGCGGACGTGATCGCCGCAAGACCCCGCGCCGCTGAGCTACGCGGACATCACGTCACCGCGAAGGCGCATCAGCGCCCGGATCTGCAGATACAGGACTTCGGGAGCGCACGGCTTGGCGAGGTAGGCGTCGCAGCCGACGGCGAACGCCTCGTCCCGCGAGTCGGTTACTGCTGAGACGACGACCACCGGGATGTGGGCCGTCAAGCTCGATTCCCGCACGAGCTTGAGTACTGTCCACCCATCGACTTTCGGCATCGCCAGATCCAGCACGAGAATGTCGGGTGTCAGTTCGCTCGTCTTGTCGAGGCCGCTCCTGCCGTCGGGCGCAGTGAAGACCGTCCACCCCTTCATTCGGAGATACTCCGAGTAGATTCGACGCGCGTCGAGATCGTCCTCGATCACGAGCACGGCCAGCGCATCGCGGCTGCTGCGGCGTTTGACCTGGGACATTTGAGGAGAACGTTGCCTATCTGGGCGTTCAGAGACGTACGATTGCAACGTTATTGCCACCACCTATTACAGTTGCAGTTCGGGTATCCGTCGTCCCGTGATCCGCTACAATATTTCGTTCGGCATTCAGAAGGAGTTGGTGTCATGGCTCGCCTTCCGCGAAAATCCGGCGCTTTCTTGAGCGCTCTTGCGTGCAGCTCGCTGCTGCTCGTTTCGCTTCGAGCCCAGCAACCGGCCGCACCTGCACAGCCGTCCGCCGATCAGCCGGCGGGCCGCGGTGGGCAACGCGGGGAACGAGGTGGGCAACCGGCGGGACAACCTGGAGCACAACCGGCGGCGCCGCCCGCGAAGCCGCTGATCCCGGTCGCCACCAATACCGTCAATGCGAATCCCGACGCGTACTACGGGCAGGGTGTAACGATCACGGCAGCCGTTGATCAGGTGCTCTCGAAGTCGGCGTTCGCGGTCGATCAGCGCCGCGTCGCCGGCGCTCCTGCGCCGGGCAAGCCGACCGATGTGCTGGTGCTCGTGCCAAACCTGCAGTCGCCAGTCGATCCGAAGAGCTACGTGACAGTGATGGGCGACCTCATCAAGTTCGATCCGGCTGAAGTCGCGAAGAGAGCCAAGGACTACAAGCTCGATTTGCCGGCGGAGGTGGCGGCGAAGTACAGCGGCCGGCCGGCGCTGATCGCAAACTCGGTAATCACAGACAAGTTCGTCGATCTCGCGAAGCGGCTGCCGCCGCCGATGACCGCGGACGAAGAGTCGCTCAGCAAGGTGATGAAGCAGTTGCCGCCGGCGCTCGCCGCGCTCAGAACGGCCGTCGATGGGTCGAAAGCTGAAGACGCCGCCAAGCAGGCGGCCGTGCTGAGACAGGGCTTCGCGGACGCGGAAGCGTTCTGGAAGCCGAAGAAGGCCGACGCCACGCAGTGGGCGCACGACGCGCGGGTGAAGGTCGAAGGGATCCAGGCCGCCATCACCGCCGGCAAGTGGGAAGAAGCCAAGGCGGCCGTTCCCGCCGTCCAGCAGGTGTGCGGGACGTGTCACAACACCTACCGCGAGCGGTTCGATGACGGGTCCTACCGCATCAAGACCGGTGGGCCGGGGCAGAGAAATTAGGAATTTGGAATTTGGAATGCGTGATCACTCTGCGCTCGTGGAGCGTGAACAGCGGTTCACGCATTCCTTGATTCAAATCCAAAATTCCTGATCGTCCCGGCGAAGCGAAGCGTCAGACGTTCCGACGTCAGCTTCAACCTTCCATCCTTCCATCCTTCCAGCCTTTCCTTCCCGCCTTCCCGCCTTCCCGCCGTCCCGCCTTCCCGCCTTGCCAGTGTTCCCGCCGCTTCACTTGACACCCTAGTGGAACGTGTGCGACCGTCTGCGGCGTGAGTCTCAGACGGCTGGTACAGCGTGTCGTGCAGGCGCTGCGGCCCGGCCGCGCCGATGAAGAGGCCGCCCGCGAGATTGCCTCGCACCTGGCGCTGCTCGAGGATGAGTTCGCACGTCGAGGGCTGTCGCCCGACGCCGCCCGGGCCGCAGCACACCGCGCCTTCGGCAGCGCCGCGCTCACGGCGGACGTGCATCGCGACGCGCGCTCACTCTGCTGGCTCGACGACGGGCGCCGCGACCTCCTGTATGCGCTGCGGACGATTCGTCGTGAACCCGGCTTCGCCCTCGTCGTCGTCCTGACGCTCGCGCTCGGGATCGGCGCGAATACCGCGATCTTCAGCGTGGTCAACAGCGTGCTGATCCGGCCGCTGCCTTACCAGGATTCGGCGCGCCTGGTCCGCGTCTGGGAAAACGTGCCCGGCGTCGAAATCGGCGACGGCAGGGGATCGGACCGCCGCTACGGCGCAATGGACGTCGCCGACCTCCTCACCGCGTCCACGCGCGCGCGGACGATCACGAACCTCGCGGCGTTTGGCCGCGTGCGGCTCACGACGACGATCGACGGCGACGCGACGCGGATGGACGGCTTCCGCGTGTCGGCGGCGTTCTTTGACCTGCTCGGCATCATGCCAGCGATTGGCCGGACGTTCACGCGAGCCGAATCGACCGCCGGCAACGATCGTGTGATTGTCCTCGGCTTCGACGCATGGCAGCGCTTCGGCGCCGATCCGCATATCGTCGGCGAGACGGTGACCTTCAATGGCGACCCGGCGAGTCCGTTCGGCGCCGGC
Source organism: Vicinamibacterales bacterium (assembly GCA_035315685.1). Lineage (GTDB taxonomy): Bacteria > Acidobacteriota > Vicinamibacteria > Vicinamibacterales > CAVVIG01 > QHWK01. Next base: position 11,882 of record DATFXR010000741.1, read on the forward strand.
ATCGCGCTCGATGCGCCGTACGTTGTCGTGGGTGTGATGCCGCCCGGTTTCCGGTTTCCAGATGACAGCGCGCAGTTCTGGGTGCCGCGCGTGCTGACACCGCCGACGAACCGACGCCCCTCGCGCGTCGAGACTATCGGGCGCCTTGCCGACGGTGTGCCGCCGGCGGACGCTGCAACGGAGCTCGACGCGATCCACAGCGACACCTACGGCGCCCCAGCGCGGGAGAAGGAACCGCGCCCCAGCCGCAGTCGCTACGAGCTCGTTCCGCTGCGGGACGAGCTCACCGGACCGGTGAAGCCGGCTCTCGTGGTGCTGACCGCGGCCGTCAGCCTCGTGCTGCTGATTGGTTGCGTCAACGTCGCGAACCTGCTGCTGGCGCGCACCGCCTCGCGCCAGCGCGAGATTGCCGTTCGCGCGGCCATCGGTGCTGCGCCGTCGCGGCTCGTGCGGCAGCTGCTCACCGAGAGCGTGGTCCTCGCGGCTGCCGGCGGTGCAGCGGGAATCGCTCTTGCCTTCGGCGGCATACGCGTCTTCCGGATACTGGGAACCACGCTCGGCCGATCGGATCTCGGATCGGCCTCGGTTTTTCCGCGGCTGGCTGAAGTGTCGATCGATTCCACCGCGCTCGTCTACGCGCTCGCCGTCTCGCTCGCGACCGGAATCGTCTTTGGTCTCGCGCCGGCGCTCCGGCACGCCGGCCCTCGGCATGCCGACATCCTGCGCGACACCGCGGTCTCGCCGCGCCGCGGCCTGCGGCACGGTCTCGTCGTCGTCGAAATCGCGCTTGCGACCGTGCTGCTCGTCGGCGCGGGACTCCTGATCAACAGCTTTGTCAGGCTCGCGACGATCGATCCCGGCTTCCAGCCGTCACATCTCATCACGTTCCAGATCGGCCAGTCGACGAACCTGCGCGCCGAAGAGCAGCGCAGCTTCGCGGAGTCGTTCGTCGCGCGGATCAAAGCCATGCCCGACGTCCACTCAGTGGCGTACGCACGCCAGCTGCCGCTGGTCCAGCTGCAGGATGCCATCCGCCTGACCGTCCGCCGCGGTGGGATCGAGCAGACGCTGAGCGACGCGCCAGACATCCGCTTCGTCAGCCGCGACTACATGGCGACGATGGGCATCCGCATCCTCGCGGGGCGTCCGTTCGGCGACGAGGACGGTGCCGGGCGGCCGGGCGCGGTGATCGTCAACGAGGCGCTTGCGCACAGCGCGTTTGCCGGCGAGAGCCCGATCGGCCAGACAGTCTTGTTCGGGCCGCCCGACCACAGGATCGCGCTGGAGATCATTGGTGTGGCCGGTAATGTCCGGCAGTTCGGCCTCGATCGGGCGCCCGAGCCGCAATACTTCATGGACATCCGCCAGGTGCCAACCGATCCGGCATTTCGCGCGCCGCCGTTGTTCCCGGTGGGCGTGTACTACACCGTCCGCACGTCGGCCGACACCGATGCGATCGCGGGCATCCGCGCGCTTGCGCGACAGCTCGATGCGCACGCCACGTTGATCGACGTCGCGACGATGGAGCAGATTGTGTCGAATTCGATCACGCGGCCGCGGATGTACGCCGTGCTGGTCGGCATCTTCGCCGCCGTCGCGAGTGCGCTGGCGGTCATCGGGCTGTACGGCGTGATGGCGTATTCGGTCGCGCAGCGCACGCGCGAGATCGGTGTTCGTGTCGCGCTTGGCGCCGCACGCCGTGACGTGATGCGTCTCGTGCTCCACCGGAGTGGCGCGCTCACCGCCGCCGGCATCGTGCTCGGGATCGCCGGCGCCGCCAGTCTGACGCGCTACCTCGAGTCACTCCTGTTCGGGCTGCAGCCGCTCGATCCCGCGACGTTCGCCGCGGTGGCGATCGGCTTCGCCGTGGTCGCGATGCTCGCCTCGTACGTCCCCGCACGGCGCGCGGCGAGCGTCGATCCCCTCGTGGCGCTGCGGCACGAGTGACACGATGTCGATGTTCCGACGGCTGCTGGCGAGGCTCGGCCGCTCGTTGTGGCAGGGACGAACCGGCGTCGACGTGTCGCGCGAGATCGCCACACATCTCCAGATGCTCGAGGAGGACCTGGCACGGCGCGGGCTGAGCCGCGACGAGGCGCGCGCCGAAGCGCGTCGCCGATTCGGCAGCGCGGCGCTGGCGGCGGATCAGCACCGCGACACGCGAGGATTCGCATGGGTCGATGACCTGCGCTGGGACATCCGCTATGCGGCGCGGCTGCTGGCGCGCAATCCGGCTTTCGCGCTGACGGCGATCCTCTCGCTGGCGATCGGGATTGGCGCGAACACGACGGTGTTCACCATCGCGCACGCGTTGCTGTTTCGCGACCCCGCCGGCGTCACCCACCCCGAGCGACTGGTGGACATAGGCAGCAGCCGCAACGGCCGCGGCTTCAGCACCATTTCGTATCCGACCTACATCGACGTCCGCGATCGCGCGTCGACGCTCGACGGTGTCTACGCATATCCGCTGTTTCCGGAGGCGATGAGCCTCACCGACGCGACAGCCACGACGGGCTCGGGAGGGGTCGAGCGCATCTTCGGCAGCGTCGTCAGCGCGAACTATTTCGCGGTGCTCGGCGCAGCACCGGCGCGCGGGCAACTGTTTCGGCCTGAGGCGGACGAATCGGCGCCCGTCGTCGTCCTCAGCCATCGGTTCTGGATGCGGCGTTTCAACGGCGACGCCGCGATCGTCGGCAAGGCGCTGACCATCAACGGCCAGCCGTTCGTCGTGTCTGGCGTGGCAGCTGAACGATTCCAGGGCACCGGCGTGTTCGCTGAAGACGTGTGGATGCCACTGACGGCACCCCGCGCGGTTGACCGCGCGATGCTGACCAACCGCGGCGCGGTGTGGCTGAACGCGGGAGGACGCTTGAGATCGGGCGTCTCGGTCACCCAGGCTTCAGCCGAGCTCGATGCAATCGGCCGCTCGCTCGTTCGCGAGCATCCGGATCTTCAGAATCCGGATGTCACGCTTCGCGCGATTGCGCCGTCGCCGCTTCCGGGTGCCGGCGGACCTGTGGCGGCGCTTCTCGCACTCCTGATCGGGATCGTGGGAGTCGTGCTGCTGATCGCCTGCGCGAACCTCGCCGGCGTGCTGCTGGCGCGCGCGGCGGCGCGCCGCCGGGAAATCGCCGTGCGGCTCGCGATCGGCGCCGGACGCCGTCGGCTGATCCGCCAGCTGCTCGTCGAGACGCTGCTGCTGTTCGCGATCGGCGGGGGGGCCGCGCTCGTTGTCGCGCGGATCGCAACCTCTCTGCTCGTGTCGATGATGCCGGCGCTGTCGGTCCCGATCGACATCTCGCTAGCGCTCGACGGATTCGGGATCGTCTTCACCGCCGGCCTCGCGTGTGCCGCCGCCCTGCTGTCCGGACTGGCGCCGGCGCTTCACACGTCGAAGGCCGACGTCGTGTCGGCCCTGAAGGACGAGACACCGTTTGCGAGCCGGCACGGCCTGCGGCACGCATTCGTCGTGGCGCAGGTCGCGTGCAGCGTCCTACTGGTCGTCGTCGCCGGGCTCTTCGCGCGGGCGCTTCAGAAGGTGGAGTCGACCAGTCCGGGCTTCGACGCGCACGGTCTCGAGCTCGCCGCGGTGAACTTCTCGCTCGCCGGCTACACGGATACGACCGCGCCGCTCTTCGCGCGCGAATTAATCACGCGCGTTCGCGCACTACCCGCCGTACAGGAGGCGACGATTGCGTTCGTGCTGCCGGGCGGTTTCGAGCGCCTCGGTCTCGGCGGCATCGCGGCCGCCGATAAAGGGTCGGCCGACGCCGCGCAGATGGCCTCGGCGGACTGGAACATCGTCGAGCCGCGCTACTTCGCGACGCTGCGGATGGCGATCTTCGCCGGACGCGATTTCACCGCGGCCGATGCGCGCGGCGCGGAGCCGGTTGCGATCGTCGGAGAAGGCGTCGTCCGCAGGTTCTGGCCCGGGACGAGGATTGCTGACGCCGTCGGCCGGCATCTGCTCCAGCGATCGTTCGATCCGCACCGCAAGGCCGCGTCCACGCGCACGCTGCGCATCGTCGGCGTCGCGCGCGATCCGACGTACGGCACGCTGCTCGAGGGAACGACCAGCTTGTACGTCTACGTGCCGCTGCAGCAGCAGTACCTTCGCGGCACCCCGATGATCGTGGCGCGGTCGCGCGACGGGCGGCGCCTCGCCGAGGACCTTCGCATCGCCGTCGCGGCGATGAATCCGAATCTGCCGATCGTGTCGTCGCGATCCGGCGACGACTACACGTCGCTCGGCGTGCTGCCGCAGCGGATCGTGGCCGCGGTCGCGGCCGGTCTCGGGGGTGTCGGCCTGCTTCTGGCGGCGATTGGCGTGTACGGCCTGACGGCCTTCGCGGTCGCGCGGCGGACGCGTGAATTCGGGGTGCGGATCGCGCTCGGCGCGACCAGCGGCGACATCGTCGGGATGGTGCTGCGCCAGGGCATGGGGATTACGACGGCAGGCGCCGCGATCGGTCTGCTGTTAGCTGCGGCCGCAGGCAACGCGGCGACGGCGTACCTGTTCGGCTTGCCGCCAATGGATCCGGTGACGTTCGTCGCGACCGCAGTGCTGTTTGCGGTCGTCGGTCTCGCGGCATGCTACGCGCCCGCGCGGCGGGCTACGCGTGTCAATCCGATCGCGTGTCTGCGATCTGAGTGAGAGCCGTCGGTGACGGCCGTCCTTCGCCCCGTAGACCTCGCCCATGAGGCCAGCACCAAAAGGCCTCGCGATCTCGTACCTGCCGCCCGTGATGCGACGGTCAACGACATCTACTTCTCAACTGGTGCAATCCGGCGCAGCTCATCGAAGAAGTTCATCAGCAGCATGACGTGGCGTTGCACGTCAGTCGCCTCGGTCCCTCCGGGCGGCATCAGCACCGCGAACCGTTTCCCGTCTGGGGCAAGATCGAGGTTGGGAGTCAAGCCCGTGCTCGCCAGCCGCTTGTCTGACCACAGGCGAGGCTTGTCCGCGACGAAGGTATCCCCCCTCGCCGAGTAGGTCGCCACCATAATCCGGCTGTCTTCCGTTCGATAGAACAGCTCGCGCCCATTTCGCGCCCACCGTGGCATCGTCCCGCCGCCATTCGAGATCAGCCAGCGCGAGCCCCTGTCCGGAAACGCGCGCACGTACACTTCATAACTGCCGGACTCCGCATCCGCATAGGCGAGCCATCGTCCATCCGGCGAGAATGCCGGGAAAGGCTGCGCCGATGACGTTTGGAGGAACACCTCCGGCTTGTTGGCGCGCAATTCCCCGGAGCCTCCGTCCAAGAGCACGGTCTGGACGAGACCGCCAGCGCGATTCAATTCTGAAAAGACCAGCCGTCTGCCATCGGGGGAAAACGACGACGGCCACTGAAGAGCCTTGCTTCCGGTCAACAGTCGTGGTTTACCGGCACCGTCGGTGCGCGCCCACCACATGCCTCCCGGTGAATTGAAGACGACATACTGTCCATCTGGGCTCCATACCGGATTACCGTACACATTCTCGCCGTCGGTCACCCGCGTTTTGCCGCCTCGCTGCCAATCGTAGATCCACAGATCGGCATTCGGACCCTGGTTCACTATCGAGATCAGTTTGCTGCCATCCGGCGAGATGCGCGGAAACAGGTAAAGGGCCGGCTCGGTTTCGAGGGGCTCCATCTTTCCGGTGCTGTCCATCCAGTGAATGGTTGTAAGACCCTCCGTCCTGCCTTTCCGGTACAACGCCATGCCGCTGCTGGAGACATCGAGTCGCGAAAACCCGTAATTCGTATCATTCGAGACGTCTTCGACAGCGACGGCGGGTGAGCCGCGGACCTCCAAGCGGACCGGGTCGAACGGTACGGCGAGGAGCGTTCCCTTCCTCACGTAGAGCAGGTGTCCGCTAGGCACGTACCGTGGATACAGGCCTGCGCGTTTCATTACGATCTTCTCAGCGTGAGCCGCCAAGGACCACACACTGATGTCGGCTTCGTCGTAGTTCGATGCCGTCGCACTCGACATGAACAGCACGATCTTCCCACCGGGCAGGACTTGCGGCCACCGATGGCTTTGTTCGCCCGGCGCCAGTGTCGTCAGCGAAGTAATCGACCCGCCTTCAGCTGGAATCAGCGACAACCCTCTCTGTGTTTCCAACGCCGCAATGATATGACCATCTTCTCCCCACGTGCCGCCGCGGCCCGCAGGGGCATCACACAGAGTAACCGGCTCCCCGCCGTCGACGCGCGTTTTCCTCAGTTTGCCTCCCGCGAAAAAGCCGACCCAGTGGCCGTCCGGAGAGAAGAACGGTGCGTACGCGCCATCGCTGCCGCGCAGTTCCGCTGATTCCGACTGAGATCGGTCCAGCGGGCGGGTCAACAATCGCGACTTGCCGTTGGGCCCCTCAGCGACGATGACGAGCCGGGTTCCATCCGGAGAAAGGATCGCGTCCGGACCGAGATTCGTTGGCGCCACCGCCATTCCCAGATCCACATCCAGCCGCATCGCGTCTCGAGCATTGGTGGGCGCAGCGCGGCGCCACGGCGCCCACAACGCGAAGACTGCCACGAGGGCGAACGCGCCCGCGAGCGCCCACGGCAGGCTGGGTCTTGCCTGGGACCTCGCTTCTGCCGCATCTTCGAGCAGCAGCTGCCAGTCACTAATCGCCTGCAGCCGCTGCTTGGGGTCCTTTTGTAAACAGGCGTAAAGCAGGCGTCGTATACGGACCGGCACTCGCGCCAGATCTGGCTCTTCCTTCAACACCGCCACCAACGTGTCGGAGATCGTCTCACCCACGAACGCTTGTCGGCCGGTGAGCATCTCGTAGAGCAGGCATCCGAATGCCCACACGTCGCTGCGTTTATCTGCGGGACGCCCTTTGGCCTGCTCGGGTGACATATACGCGGCCGTGCCGAGAATCACGCCGATGCCCGTCATCATCGCGGGCGAAGTAATCGTGGGCGAGTTGGTCACGTCGAGCGAACCGCTCGCAGCCTCGGTCGCCTTGGCAAGACCAAAGTCCAGCACCTTGACGTTCCCGTCTCGTCTCAGCGCGGTGTTCGCTGGCTTCAGGTCCCGATGGATAATGCCCTTCTCGTGCGCGGCTTCGAGCGCCTCTGCGATCTGCCTGGCAATGGCGAGCGCTTCATCGACGGGAATTTTTCCGCGTGCGATCCGCTTGTCGAGACTCTCGCCGTCCACCAGCTCCAGCACGAGGAACTGGGTGCCGTTGGCTTCGTCGAGACCGTAAATAGCTCCTATGTGCGGATGGTTCAGCGCGGCGAGGACCTGGGCTTCTCTGCGAAATCTGGCCAGCCGTTCAGGATCGTTCGTGAAAGTGGCCGGCAAAATCTTCAGCGCCACCTCGCGTCCGAGCTTGGTGTCCTTGGCGCGGTAGACTTCTCCCATGCCGCCGGCGCCAAGCGGCGCGAGGATCTCGTACGGGCCGAGAAACGTTCCGGCAGCAAGGGCCATGCGCGGCTTCGTTGTTGTGAGACGCACCAATGGCTAATGGCTGATGGCATACGGAAGGTGGCTGATGGACTCACTCTTCAGCCATTTTAGCCATCAGCCTTCAGCCATCAGCCATCCAGCCAAGAGCGCGCGTGAGCGCGCTATTGGCTGGGCGCGCGCGCTGAGGCGGGTAAGCTGAACGCGATGTACTCGCCTGAGTAAACGCCGCCGGCGACCGCGACGACGATGTACTGCCTGCCATCGGCGAGATATGTCATCGGCGAGCCGCTCTGTGGTGCGGGCATCCAGACTGCGCCGACCTCGCGCCCCGTGTTCTTGTCGTACGCGCGCAGCATCGCGCCGCGCTGGCGTCCGGGCGGCGCCGTCACTGAAGGATCGCCCATGACGACCAGCGTCTTGGTCACCATCAATCCGACACCGGACGTTCCAGGTTGCCCGGTCTTCGGAATGTCCTTGCCGGCCAGCAACGGATGATTGCGGACGTTGTCTGGCGTATCGCCGTGCGCCACCTGCCAGACGAGATCGCCGCGATCGAGATTGATCGCAGACAGCACGCCGTACGGCGGCTTGACGATCGGCAGTCCCTGTACAGTGAGGCCGGCGCTCGGACCGTCGGCCGGCTCGCGGCCCGTCGCCTGCAGCGGCTGCTGCTGTCGCGGACGCGGTGGCGCATCGGCTGCGCAGCAGTCGCCGGGCCCCATCACCTCGCGGAACTCCTGACCGGCGAGGCCCGACACGTAGCCGATGTCGGAGAAGCCTTTTGGCGGCGCAACCAGCGAGCGCGCGCCAACCGCCATGTTGCCTGCCTGCGCGAAGACGGTGTGCGTTTCCGGATCCGCCGCTGAGCCTGGCCAGTTCGTCGCGGTCGACGCGACGATCGCTCCGTAGAGCGGACCGGCCGCGTTGCCGATGATCGGCGGCGCGAACGGCGACGGCTCGTACTTGTACTTCTTCAACCGCTCGACCGCCTGCGCGCGCAGCTCCGGCGTGAAGTCGATCAGATCGTCAGGCACCTTGAGATAGTTGCGCGCGTAGGCCGGCGGCTTGCTCGGGAACGGCTGCGTCGGCGACGTCTTCTCGCCCGGTACATCGGACTGCGGCACCGGTTTCTCTTCGATCGGCCACACCGGCTGACCGGTCACGCGGTCGAACACGTAGAGCCATCCGAGCTTGCTTGGCGACGCGACTGCCTTGATCGCCTTGCCGTTCACGTTGATGTCGAGCAGCAGCGCGGCGGAGGAATTGTCGAAATTCCAGATCGGATGGTGGACGAACTGGTAGTGCCACTTCCGCTGGCCGGTCTTGAGATCGACACAGACCAGGGTCTCGGCGAACAGGTTGTTCCCGGGACGATGGCCGCCGTAGAAATCCGACGTCGGTGTCTCGATCGGGAGATAGACGAGGCCGAGCTCTTCGTCGACGGTGATCTGCGTCCACACGCCGGTGTTGCCGTTGACCGCCCACGACTCGTTCTCCCAGGTGTCGTTGCCGAACTCGCCCGGCCTCGGAATGGTGTTGAAGGTCCACAGCAGCTTGCCGGTGCGCGCGTCGAAGGCGCGGACCAGCCCTTTGGTGTTGTTGTGCGTCGAGACCGTCGCGCCCTCGCGCATCGCCGAGCCGACGATCACCGTGTCCTTCACGACGGCGGCCGTCGAGTGCACGCCAATCTCGCCCGTCTCGAGATCGATCTGCTCGCCCTTGCCTTTCACGACGCCGAGCTTGAGATCGAGGATGCCGCCCTTTCCGAAGGAGCTGACGAGCGC
>DATFXR010000742.1:0-10264 GCA_035315685.1 Vicinamibacterales bacterium
CCTGGCCTGCCGCGAGGCGGCACCGTCAGCAACATCGAGCCGTCGCGCCACGACAACGGCACCGCCTACGTCACCTTCGATCTGCATCAGGTGAACAACCGCGATCCGTTCGTCTACAAGACCACCGACTACGGCAGGAGCTGGCGGTCGGTGAGCGGTGACGTTCCGAAGAGCGTCCACAGCTACGCGCACTGCGTTCGCGAAGATCCCGTCAAGCGCGGGCTGCTCTATCTCGGTACCGAGAATGCGCTCTACTTCTCGCCTGACGACGGGCAGCACTGGCAGCCGCTGCAGTCGGGGCTGCCGCACGCTCCAGTGCATTGGCTGACGATTCAGGAACATTTCAACGATCTCGTCGTCGCGACCTACGGCCGCGGCTTTTTCATCCTCGACGACATCACGCCGCTGCGGACACTCACCGCAGAGACGCTCGACGAAGCCGCGCATCTCTTCCCACCACGCCCCGCCTACCGCTTCCGTTCGATCACCGAGCCGATGACGATGCCCGATGATCCGACCGAAGGACGGAGTCCGCCGTACGGCGCCGCGATCACGTTCTCGCTCAAGGCGACGCCGCCCGACGAGATGCGCGAGAACATCAAACTCGTCATCAGCGATGCAGCCGGCAAGACGGTGCGGACGCTGGACGTCGGCAAGGAGGCGGCGGCCGGGATCAATCGCGTGTGGTGGGACCTGCGCATGGATCCGACCGACGAACCGAAGCTCCGGACCCCGCCACAGCACGTGCCCGACTTCGCCTTGAACAAGGAAGGGCTCCGCAAACTGGCGTCCGCGGGCCAGCTGTCGGTTCTGGTCGCGCCGGGCACGTACACGGTGAAGTTGGTCGCCGCTGGCGTCGAGCGCAGCGCGACGCTTGCCGTGCAGAAGGATCCGAACACCGCAGGCACCAGCGACGACGTCGCGGCGCAGACCGCCACGATGGTCGCCATTCGGGATGGCATGAACGGCACCGTCGGCACGATCAACGCCGCGGAGTCGGTGCGCGCGCAGCTCGCGTCGTGGCGGGCGGTGGTCGGCGCGTCGGCGCCTAAGGATGTCGTCAACGCCGCCGACGACCTCGAAAAGAAAATCGTCGAGGTGGAGGCGCGGCTCTTCAACCTGACGGCCACCGGGCGTGGGCAGGACTTTCTGCGCACGCCGAGCCAGCTGCTCGAGAAGTTCGCCCACCTCGCCGACGTCGTGTCGTACGCCGATTTCACGCCGACCGCGTCGCAGCTCGAGGTCCGCGACAAGCTGACGCAGGAGCTCGCCCACAGCCGCGAACAGATGGACGGCGTCCTCGCGAGGACACTCGCGACGTTCAACGACTTGTTAAGAGTGCATCAACTTGGGACGATCGTCGGTCCCGCGTCCAAATGATCGGATCGGCTTCCCGGAAAAAGACAAAAACAGTGTCCGGTCAGTGTCCGGCAGGGCTACTATTGCGACCGCAAGGGCCTCACCACCCATCGGAGGATCAATGATGAGATCGAGATCGGCGGTGCTCGTGCTCGCGTTCGTGACCCTGCTCGCGGGGTCGTCTGCTGCACAGACCACCCAGGGACGTCTCACCGGTCAGGTTACCGACGCGCAGGGGGCGATTCTGCCCGGCGCAACCGTTACCGCGACATCGCCCGCGCTGATTGGCGTGCAGACGACGGTGTCGCAGGCAGACGGCAAGTTCCTCTTCCCGGCGCTTCCCACGGGGGTCTACAAACTGGTGTTCGAGCTGTCGGGGTTTCAGAAACTGACCCGCGAAGGCGTGCAGGTCGTGCTCGGTCAGACGATTTCGGTCGACGCACAACTGCCGCTCGCCTCGCTCGCTGAAACGGTCACCGTCACCGGCGAGTCGCCGGTCATCGACGTCACGACCACGAAGGTCGGCACGAGCCTCAAGGGCGATGCGTTGATCGCGGTGCCGAACTCCACCGACGTGTGGGGCGCGCTGTCGGAGGCGCCGGGCATCCGCCTGCAAGGTTTCGACGTCGGCGGCAGCCACAAGAGCCAGCAGTCCGGGTACGAGAGCTTCGGCGTACAGAACCAGGCTCGCGTGATCTCCGACGGCGTCGATCACACCGAAGGCGTCGGCGGCACCGGCTTCTACGAGGACTACTTCGCCAACGAGGAAGTGTCAGTGAGCGCGCTCGGCAGCGACGTCGAGATGAACTCGCCGGGCGCCGCGATCGTGACGACGATCAAGAGCGGCGGCAACACGTTCAAAGGCCTCGAGCACTTCTCGTACGAGCCGGGCAGCTTCGTCGGCAGCAACGCCGCGACGAACGACATCGCCGCGCGCGGGTTCGTGTGCCCGGTGAACGGCGAGGGGGTTCAGCAGTGCAACAACCCGAACCTGCTGTTCTGGGAAGGCCACGCCGACATCGGCGGACCGGTGATGCGCGACAAGGTGTGGTTCTACGGCGCCTACAACCAGTTCCACATCGACAAACAGGTGTCCGGCGTATCGCAGAGCGTCGCGACCGACCTCGGCAAGTTCAACAACTACACGGCCAAGGGAACCGCGAAGCTCAACAAGAACAACACGCTGATCGGCTACTTTCAGGCCGGGCACAAGCAGAAGCCGCACCGCAACCTGTCGACGCTGGTTCCGCCGGAATCGATCCTTGCGCAGGACAGCTGGTCGAAAATGTACAAGGGCGAGTGGCAGTCGGTGCTGAGCGACCGGTTGTTCCTGAACGTCAACGTCGGCCGCTTCACGCTCGACTGGCCGATGGTGCCCGCCGTCGATCCGCGAGCGTCGGCCGCGAACATTCCCTCGATCTATCGTTCCGTCACCGGCAAGCAGACCGGCGCCGGCTGGAACGCGTTCTCGACGTTCCGGTCCAAACCGCAGGTGAAGGCGCAGGCCACCTATTACCTGCCCGGGAAAGGGGGCAGCCACGACTTCAAGTTCGGCTTCGAGGACATCTACGATTCGTATCATTTCGGCATCAACGGTCAGTCCGGACCGTACCGGCTGTCGTATGCGACGCCGACTTCGCCGACCGCGGATCGGATCCGGTTCATCGACACCGGCCTGCCGAGCGACTACAACAACGGTTGGACGGCAGGGGCCAACTTGGATCAGCATTACGCGCTCTACGCGCAGGATCGCTGGGCGTTCAACAATCGCCTGTCGCTGACCGCCGGCGTCCGTTACGACTATCAGGATGTCGGCTACAAGGACGGCGTCCGCAAACCTGAAATCTGCGACACGACCACGGCGCTGCAGGCGGGCGATGGCGGCAGTATCTTCCCGTGCAACTCGACCGTCGCTGGCGCGTCGTTCTTCAAGAACAACAACGTGGCCGGCCGCGTCGGCATCAGCTACGGGCTCACCGGAGACGGCAGGAACGTGCTGAAGGCGTTCTACGGCCGCTACTACAACAACCTCGCCGACGGCTTCTCGGCAGCCAATCCTGCCGGCCAGCGCTACGTCGAGTACAACTTCAACGACCTGAACCGTAACGGGAAGTACGACGGCGTGCAGGAGCTGGGCACGTTCCGCACGCGCCTTGGCGGCGCCGATGCGCCAGTCGATCCGAAGACGAAGACGCCGTATACCGACGAAATCAGCGCCACGTTCGAGCGTCAGTTCTGGCAGGAGTCGTCGATTCGCGGCACCTACGTCCGCAAGATGCAGCGCGACTTCGTGCCGTTCTACTACACCCCGATCGTGACGGCGTGGATCGGGCAGCTGACGGTACCGAAGACTGCCGTCGTCAACGGCGTGACCTACAACCTGCTCGACGTGCCCAATTCTCTGGCCGACGACACCGATTCGGCCTACACGAACTATGCCGGCGGCGATTTCAACTACGACACCATCGAAGTCGCCTTCACGAAGCGGTTCGGATCCGGCTTGTTCTTCCAGGCGAGCGGCGACATGCAGTGGCGCGACGAGCTGCGTTCCGCCAACATTCCGGACACCGGCTCGAGCAGCCCGCTCTCGACCGATCCCCTCGGCGTCTACCCGCAGCTGTCGATCAGCGCCACGGCGCCGAATCGTCAGAAGACCACGATGTACCACGCGCAGCTTTCGGGTCACTATTCCTTCAAATACGACGTCGGGCTCGGGGTGAACTACCGCTTCCAGAGCGGCTTCCCGTACTCGCTCGTCGTTCCGGACGGAGCGGTTGATCTGAACGTCTGCAACTTCAACTGCGCGTTCTTCGCGACCAACCTGGATCAGACGCGGTCGGAGAGCGTCAACCTGCTGAACTTCCGCATCGACAAGGCGTTCCCGCTCGGCGGGTCGAAGAAGGCGACGCTGATGCTCGACATCTACAACCTGCTGAACGCCGATCCGGTCACCAACTTCAACCTGTCGGCGACCTCGGCGCGCACCGTCATCGCGGTGCTCGATCCGCGCGTATTCCAGATGGGATTCAGGTTCGAGTTCTAGCGGAGGGAGAGCGCAGAGAAGGCAGAGACCGCAGAGGGAAAGCAACCGCAGAGGGCGCGGAGCACGCAGAGGTTCTGTGTGCTCCGCCGTCGCGGCCCGAGGATCACGAATTCTTAATTCCTAATTCTTAATTGCGCCGCGCGCGGCTATTCGTTCCAGATTCGCTCGCGCGTCGGCGAAGTCAGGCCGGAGCGCGAGCGCCTTCTTCCACTCCTCCGCTGCTTTATCGAGCTCTCCACGCCGCGCGTAGACTACGCCCAGACCGTTGTGTGCGCCGGCCAGTTCAGGGTTGATCGCGACCGCCTTCTCCAGCGCGGCGAGGGCATCGGCCGTTCGGTTCTCGCTCAGATACAGCGATCCGAGGTTGTTCCATGTCGCCGATGCGTTTGGCGACGCAGCGAGCACGCGCTCGAAGGCTGCCTCGGCGTCACGCGGCCGGCCGGCGCGCGCATAGGTCTGGCCCAGCGCGTCGAGCGTCTGCAGGTCGGCCGCGTCTTCGCGCGCGAGCGGCTCGAGCACCGCGATCGCACGCGCGGTGTCGCCGAGATCCCGCAGCCCTGACCCGAGCGAACGGAGGAGCGCGCGATCCGCGTGCCCTTCCCGCGCGGCGCGGTCGAGTACCGCAACCGCGTCCGACGTGCGGCCGGCGGCGCGCAGCGCAAAAGCGAGCCGATCGTAAGCAATCGTCAAATCGGGCCGCTCGCGGATGGCTGCCTGCAGGGTCGCGACCGCTGCCACCGGATCGCTCCTGCCAAGCGCCGCCGCCGCATCGTCGAGCATGGCGTTCAGGTGAACGAGGCGCTTCGGATCGTCTGCCGCTGTGAACGCGCGCGCGGGTGTTGGCGCCGTGGACACGACGTAGCCGAGCGAGCGCAGCCGCATTGCAGCGTCACTGTCGACCGGCGCCGGTGCCGACGGGGCCTGCGCGCCCGCACTGATACGATCGAGACGCGACTCGAGATCGCGCGCCCGCTCTCGCTGCGACGCATACAGGTTGCGCTGCTCGCTCGGATCAGCCTCCAGGTCATAGAGCTCCGGAATCGGCAGGTCCACGAGCTTCAGCCGATCGCGCACGATGCCTTTGAGCGGCGCCCAGTTCCTGGTGAGATTCGCGTTCAGCGCCTCGAAATACGATCCTGGATCGTCGAGCGGTGGTTCGCCGGGCGCGCGCGGGCGAAGACTCCTGCCGTCGAACGACGGCGGTGCAACGCCCACGAGGTCGAGGATGGTCGGCGCCAGATCGACGAGCCGGGCAGGTGCCGAGACCACTGCCGGCCTGATCGGTCCTGGCGCCCAGACGATGAGCGGCACACGCAGGGTGGCTTCGTACGCGAAGAGCCCGTGGGTCCGCTCGCCATGCTCGCCGAGCGACTCGCCGTGATCCGACGTGACGACGATGAGCGTGCGATCGAGTGCGCCGCCGCGCAGCCGATCGAGCAAGCGGCCGAGCGCCGCGTCGGTATAGGCGATCTCTCCCGAATACGGGTCCTGCCGGTAGCGCGACGCAAACGGCTCGGGCGGCGTGTACGGCTCATGGGGGTCGTAGAGATGGACCCAGGCGAACCAGGGACGGGGTTCGGAGTTCGGGGTTCGGGGTTCGGGGTTCCCGGTTCTCGGTTCTCGGTTCTGGGTTCGGGGTTCTGGGTTCGAGTTGAGAACCCATGCCGCCGCTGGTTCGAGGACGGCGTCAGCCGTCCGCTGCACGATCTCGAGGTTCGCGGAGGCGCCCTGCACGCGATCGTCGTAGAGGTCGAAGCCGGTGTTCAGGCCGAAGCGGGCGTCGAGCACGAACGCGCCGACGAAGGCAGCGGTCCGGTAGCCGGCGTGCTGCAATGCGCCGGCGAGCGTCGGCTTCGTTCCATCGAAGCGGAACGATCCGTTGTCGCGAACGCCGGTGGCGGCCGGATAGAGCCCGGTCATGATCGTCGTGTGCGACGGCAGCGTCATCGGCACGTGCGCGTGGGCCACGTCGAACCGCAGGCCCTCGCCCGCCAGCCGATCGAGCGTCGGCGTCAGTCCCAGCGTGCTGCCGTAGACGCCGACATGATCGGCGCGCAGCGTATCGATCGTGACCAGCAGGACATTGAACCCGCGAAGCGTCCCCGACGCGACCGCGCTCGGCCCTGATGAACCAGCGCGGCACGCGCAGCACAACACCGTGAGCACGGCGACCATCGAACCGCGAACGCCTGGTGGCACAAACCTGCGACATCGTGACCGGCGGATCCGCCACGAAAACACGAAATCACGAAGGAGAAAATTGGTCTTCCTGCCTTCGTGCGTTCGTGGCGACCGGAAGCGGGAAACCTCGAGCGTGCACACTCCACCGGAGGGGCGACCGCCGAACCGAGAACCCAGAACCGAGAACCGAGAACCGAGAACCCTGAACCGGGAACCCTGAACCGAGAACCCTGAACCCTGAACCCTGAACCCTGAACCCCCCGACGTCATCGCCCCACTCGCTCCAGGCGTGCGATCACCGCCTGCACGCGGGTGATGTCGGCGGCGTAGCGATCGCGCGGCGCCTCGGCGGCGAACCGGCGCAGATACGGAAGCGCGTCAGCCGGCGTCTCGCTGCTCTCGAGCGACATGCCGAGATTGAACAGCAGGTCGTAGTCGTGCGGCAGAAGCGGCTCAGCGCGCCGCCACGCGTCGATTGCGTCGCGCGGATGGCCCTTCAGCAACGCGGCGCCGAGCGCCTGCCATGCCTCGCCGTACGACGGTTCGATCGCAGTGGCGCGGCGGAGCGCGGCGGCCGCTTCGTCCGGCCGTAGGGACTGCAGCTCGAACAGACCCAGGTTGAACCACGTCGTCGCCGACGAAGGGTTGCGGTCGGCCAGCTGACGAAACAGCCCGCGCGCCTGCTCCGTGCGACCGAGGCCCGCGTACGCGACGGCGAGATCGTTGGCGACGTCGGCCTGATCGGCGCCGGCGCGTCGCGCGCGCTCGAGCGCATCGGCCGAGCGGCGGAGGTCGCCGGCCTCTCGAAGAGCGGTGCCCAGTTTCGCGAGGAGTTCGGGCGAGTCGGGCTGGCCGACCAGGCCGGCGCGCAGCAGATCGACCGCCGCAGCCGCACGTCCGGTCGCGACGAGGATCGTCGACGCGCTCGCACGCGCCGTCGCGAAGTCGGACCGCTCGTGCAGGATGTCCAGCAGCGCTGACAGCGCCTCCTGCGCACGTCCGCTGTCGAACGCCGTCAGCGCGGTGTTGAACCGCTCGTTCAGCGCGACGAGGCGCTTCGGATCGTCGGCCGCCGTCACCGTCCGGCGCGCGGAAGTGCCCGCAGTGTAGCCGAGCGACCGAAGGCGGCCGGCGGCCTCGCCGTCGAGGGCGACGCGAGGGGCAGCCGTCTCGCGCACGGAGGCCGCTGCGAGCATGCGCCGCAGCAGGTCGGCATGCGAGTCGCGATCCACGAGATTGCGCATCTCCTGTGGATCGGCCGTCAGGTCGTACAACTCCGGCTCGGGCAGGTCGATGTACTTCCAGTTGCGCTGAATGACGCCGCGAAGCGGCGCCCAGCCGCGCGTCAGCGACGCATCGAGCGCCTCGAAATACAGTGCGCGATCGGGCGACGGCGTGCGCGCCAGCGATTGACCGTCCAGTGCGGAGCCGGGATCCACGCCGACGAGATCGAGGATCGTCGGCGGCACGTCGACGTGCGAGACCGGCGTCTCCGCAACCCCGGGCGCCGTGCCTGGCGCACTGATGATCAGCGGTACCGCCAGCGTCGAGTCATACCCGAACAGGCCGTGCGTCGTCTCGCCATGTTCGCCGAGCGACTCACCGTGATCGGCCGTCACCACCACGACGGTCCGATCGAGCGCGTGCGCCGCCTGCAGCCGAGTGAGGAGCGCGCCGAGCATCGCGTCGGTGTACGCAACCTCGGCGTCGTACGGCGCCCGGCCGCCCTGCTGATAGTCGGCAGGCGCCTCATAGGGCGCGTGCGGATCGAACAGGTGCACCCACGCCAGCCACGGCCCGCTGCCTCCGTCCCGCTGGAGAATCCAGTCGCCCGCCAGTCGGACGACCTCCGCCGCGCGACGCTCGGCGAAATGGAACGTGGCGCGGTCGCCGTGCGGAAGATGGTCGTCGTAGATCGCGAAACCGCGGTTCAACCCGAAGCGGGCGTCGAGCACGAACGCGCCGATGAAGGCGCCCGTCCGGTAGCCGGCGCCCGCCAGTTGTGTCGCGAGCGTCGGCGTCTGCCCGTCGAGGCGAAACGCCGTGTTGTTGTGGATGCCGTGCCGCCGCGGCAGCAGGCCAGTCAGGATCGACGCATGCGCCGGCAGCGTCAGCGGCGCCGTGGTGAAGGCGTGTGCGAAGCGGAGGCCACTCGCTGCCAGCCGATCGAGGTTCGGGGTGAGCCCGCCGTGGCCGTAGACGCCGACGCGATCCTGCCTGAGCGTGTCGATCGTGACCAGCAGCACGTTGGCGCCGCGGAGCGAGCCGGGCGCCCCGAGCGACGGTGCGGCGGCGCGGTTACAGCCCGATCCCGCGATCAGCGCGACCGCGACCGCCGCGACGCGTCGATTCAACGCAAAGCCCGCGAAGACCGCAAAGAACCCCATTCGATCAATCTTCTCTGGATCTTTGCGGTCTCTGCAGTCTTTGCGTTCTCCGTGGAGCGCGCGCCGCGTCGATCCTACTTTTTCGCGACGGCCGGAGCCGGCTTGGCGAACTTCGCCGCGTCGATCGCGACGTTCGGCTGCACCTCGGTCAGCTCGACGGAATCCCGCCCCGAGACCCATGCAAAGGACCACTTGAACGGCACCTTGACGCCGGCAACGTCCCGATAGTCGTCGAAATCGATCTGCGTCGGCACGCGGCCCATCGCCGAGTTGGCGTAGCGCACGACGCGCGTGAGCAGGCCCGACTCCGTATCGAAGTACAGGGTGGCGGTAAGACCGCCGGTGCCGGTGCCCTGGAGAACGTTGACGGAGCGGCCGGCGATTTCACGCGGCAAGGCCGCGCGCCAGTTGGTGAGGAGTTGCTTGACCCGGCCCGGAATGGACAGCTCCGCGTCCAGCCTGGCGCCATCCAGCTCTCCTCCCGTCAGGTCCAGGACCGGCACGGGAGTGACCGCCGACGCGAGCCAACCATTCCGGCCGTCGTAGGTCATCGTCTTGTCGCCGAGCTCCTGGTGGATGATCAGAGCGCGCTGATTGGGACCTTTGACATAGAGTTC
Source organism: Vicinamibacterales bacterium (assembly GCA_035315685.1). Lineage (GTDB taxonomy): Bacteria > Acidobacteriota > Vicinamibacteria > Vicinamibacterales > CAVVIG01 > QHWK01. The sequence continues at coordinate 9,588 of DATFXR010000742.1, forward strand.
GACCGCGCTCTTGAAGCCTCCTCCGAACAGAGTGGCCGAGCCCTTGCCGACATAGCTGGTGAGCTTCGCCACGCGTTCGGCCCCGCCAGCCGCCTGGAGGTACTTGTCGAGAACTTTGTCGGGAGCAGGCGCGCCCTGAGCCTGCAGGAAGAGATCGTCGGGCGCCCAATAGATCGGCTCGCCGTACACCACATCGAGCGTCGGCGTGACCTGGGGACGATCGCTCTGGCGGTGGCAGGTCCAGCAGCTGACGACCTTCCGTCCAGAGAAGTTCGTTTGATTGATCGTGTTCACCATCTGAATCATCTTGCGCGTCGTGATCTTTCTCGGCGTGTCGGCGGCCCAATCCGGCGAATGGCACTCCAGACAGCACATGCTCGTCGCCGCCGAGAAAAGGCCCATCGCGCCCATGAATTCATCCACGGGAATGCCTTTCAGCAGCTGGACGTTCTTGAACGCCTCGTCCGACATCTGCCGCTTTGGCGACGCCGACTGCGCTCCGGCCTGCGCGTACCCCGGCAGGCCGCACGCGGGGGAGAGGACCGCACTCGGCTTTGCGGTCTCGCTCGAAGGAGCGGTAGACACGACCGCCGCGCGCATCGACATCCCGGTCCCACCGATGACCAACGCGACGCCGATCACCCACGCGATCGTCGCTCCAGCAACCACCAGCCTCA
>DATFXR010000743.1:0-3765 GCA_035315685.1 Vicinamibacterales bacterium
ATTCTCGCCCCACAGCTCGTCGATATCGATCGTGCTGAACACCGTGTGGTAGTCGGCGAAGTAGTGCTTCTCGCCGCTCGCCAGCCGTACGAACGGCCTGGTGTGTTCGTCTCCGATACCGGCGACCGCATCTTTGATCACCGTCGAGCGCGCCACCATCGCGTCCCACACGGCGTTCCACCCGTGCCTGGGATACACCTGGAACTTGATTCCTTTGCCGAGCGTGTGATCCTCGAACTTCAGCGGGTCGTAGCCGGTCAGGCCGCGGGCGGCGCTCTTGTCGCCCGGCTTCGTGTACGCGTGGTGAAAGCGATCGGCCCACACCATCGACGTTTCCAGCTCGTGGCCCGGGATGTTCCACATCTTCCAGGTGTAGTTGGCCATGAATTTCTGGTAGAGCGTCGGACCGATCGCCGCGGTGAAGTAGTCGGCGAACTTGCAGTGCCCGAGCTCGGGCAGCTGGCTCTCGATGAGCTTGAGGTTGTCGTCGCGGTTCTGCCGGACTTCGCGCTCGATCTGCTCCCTGTCGGGCATCCCGGCGATGTCCTGGTAATGCACCGGATAACGGTACTTCCGCTGATCGCCTTCGACGAACGTGAAGAGGCGGCGATCGATCCTGAACAGCTCACCGTTGGTAAGCTTCACGATCGTCGCGTTGACCGGGTCTTCTTCGCCGCCCGGCCAGAACCAGATATGGGGCCCGAACTCGTAGGGATGCCCGCTGTAGGTGCAGGTCCGGGCGAGACCGCCGACCGTGCTGTTGCGCTCGACGACCGCGACGTCGTAGCCCTTCTCGCTCAGATAGTAGGCGATCGACGATCCCGCGACGCCCCCGCCCAGTACCAGAATCCGGTTGTTCATCAGTTGGCACTCGTGATGCGAAACATCCGCCGGCCTGCCGTGACCGCGCGGCCGAACGATCGTCCGCGCGGCAGCAGCGCGATCGCGCCGTCCGCCGCGATCGTCAGACACCGGCCGTCCTGCAGCTGCGCGAGCCGCGATCCGATCATCGTCCGCACGCCGTAACGTGCGGTGAGATCGCCGAGCGACAGCGCGCGGTCGGGCGCGAGCAAGAGCTCCACCAGAATTCGAAGTGTGACCGACCGATCGGGCAGGGTCATGAAATGAAAAAGGAAGCCGCCCAGCGCCAGGTGCGTCAGGGCGAGGAACAGCCGGCCGTCGGGCTGGAGCGGCCGGCCGAACAGGAGTCGATCCGCGAAGACCGCGAGCGGCGCACTCGCGAACGCGACGATCACAATGGTGACGTAGACGCTCCCGCGCCGTCTCACCGCCGAGATCAGTGCCACCAGTGCGGCTTGCAGCGCGAACAGCGTGAGCACTGCGAGGACGAGGCGGAGCAGCACCGCTACTTCACGCCTCCGCCCATGCCGAGCGAGAACACCTTGAAGGACGCGAGCGTGCCGACCGCCATCACGACGCCTTTCGGCCGCAGCCGCAGCGTGCGATCGTGACGGTCCACCCAGCCTCCGCGAACGAGATTCGGAAGCCGGCGCGCCAGGATCCGATCCAGGTCGCCGTCGCCCTCATACGATCGGATCAATCGGTCGCGATGGCAGAGTCCCGGCTCGTTGAAGAGGTCGTAGATCAGGCTGCCCGAGAATCCCCACAGCACACTATAAAACGCGTTCCACATCGTCAGGCAGGCGAGGAGCTGGAGCAGCAGATCGCAGGCGAGTCCGAGCGCATCCTCGATGCGGTCGAGCGGCCACAGCGCGCGGTAGGTGAGCGCGGTCGCGAGGAGGAGCAGCAGGGCATACCCGAGAAAGAACCGCTTCGGATCGCGCGGCTGAAACACGAACACCGTCGCCCACGAGAGTGCGAAGAACACCGCAACGCCTGCAACCGGCAGCAGGAGTCGGATCACCGGCCCGGTGACCACGTGCGGCGTGCCGCCACACGTTCAAAGAACCTGCCGGGCCCACGAAAACACGAAGGCACGAAGACGCACGAAGGCGAGAGATCCAGAGACGCGTCGCGTTGGTTGAACCACAGAGACACAACGACACGAAGTCGGGCGAAGGCGGTGCGACACGGAAAGGTCCGGCGCGACCGCCCGCGAAGCGGGCCAGGCGGCTGCGCCAGCCGCTGGTCGCGCCTCACCGCTGCGGTCTCTGCGCTCTCTGCGGTTAATAGAACGCTGCAAACGATCGATGCGCCGCTAGGCAAAGTTGTGCTCCCGCATCCAGTGCACGTTGTAGGAAACGGGATCGTCCTTCAGCAAGCCGGCGCGGAACGCGGCCGCCATTTCGCGGATGGCGATCTGCACCGTCTTCGTCGGCGCGAAGCCGGTGGCGAGCAGTTTGTCGGAGCATACGAAGTACGACCGCGGATCGTTCGACGGCTTCACCGCGACGGTCGCCGGGATTTCGCGCGTGACCGCGGCGGCTATCTCGCGAACGGTCAGGTTCTCGAAGCCGGCGTTGTAGACCCCGGGCAGGCGATGATCGAACGCAAACAGGTACACGTCGACGAGATCGTCGATGTGGACATTGGGCCGCGTCTGGTCGCCGCCGAGCACGGTAATCGCCCCCTTCGTCAGCGCCTGCATCGTCAACATGTTGACGACCACGTCGAGGCGCATGCGCGGCGAGAGGCCGCAGACCGTGGCCGGGCGGATGATCGTCGTAGTCATCGCGTCGGCGTAGCTCATCACCACCCGCTCGGCGACCATTTTCGTCTTGTTGTACTCCGACAGGGGGAAGAGCTCGAGATCCTCGGTGACGCGCCGATCGGACTTCAGTCCGTAGACACTTGCCGACGAAGCGAAGATGAACTGCTTCACACCCTGTCGCGCCGCGCGATCGACGAGCCGCATGCCGGCGAGCACGTTCACTTCCCACGACGAGTAGGGGTTCAACTCGACGGACGGATCATTGGCGATGTTCGCCAGATGAAACACCGTGTCGAAGATCGAGAGATCCACCTCGTCGATCTGCCGCACGTCCATGGCATGGACGGTGAGGCGCGGATTCGGCGCGAGCTGGTTGCCGAACCACTGCGTGTCGAGGACGGTGACGTGGTGAGGAGTACGGGCAAGAACCGCTCCGGTCAACTTCGTCCCGACGTACCCGCAGCCGCCCGTGATCAGAACGTTCAGAGGGCACCTTGCCGGTGCTCGCACAAGTACTGATCGAACCAGTAGTGCAGAATCACCTGATGCGCCGACTCCGTCCAGCCGTACCGGGACAGCGGCACATGAAAATTCAGATCGCCGAGCCGCCGGGCACGGTTCTCCGCGCCCATGCCGGTCAGCGTCACCGCGCGCAGGCCGCGGGTCCGGCCGACCTCGAGCGCGCGGACGATGTTCGGCGAGTTCCCGGAGCTGCTGATGGCGATGAGCAGATCGCCGGGCCGCGCCAGCCGTTCGAGAGGTAGCGAGAACACCTGGTCGTATGCGAGATCGTTGGCGGTGGCAGTGAGCAGCGCGACGTCGCTGAACGACATCGCGCGAAGGTGGCCGTTCTTGCACGCGTCGGCGGCCATGTGGCTGGCCATCCCTGCGCTGCCGCCATTGCCGATGATGTAGAGGTGGCCGCCGGCGTCGTGGGTGCCACGCGTCATCGACACCCATCGCGCGACGCCGTCAGCCGCCGCCAGTTCGGCGCCCGACCGATCGGTGACGGTCATCTGCCGGAGGCCGTCGGCGATCGTTTCGTAGTAGTCGGTCCAGCGTTCCACGTCAGATGACGATCTTCGCAATGGTGAGAAATTCCTGATCGGAGATCGGCCGCTCGTTGCAGCGGC
>DATFXR010000744.1:0-21915 GCA_035315685.1 Vicinamibacterales bacterium
CCGCGGCATAGACGTCGAGGCACTCGGGCCGACGGGCGCTGGGCTGGGCCAGACAGCGCTCGATGTCAAGATCACCGGCAACGACGTCAATCCGAACGATACGACCGGATTCCCGCTGTATGCGATCTACGTCGGCGCCGACGCCCAGGGCAGCGGGACCTCGGGGTCGAACGTCCATGCCGAGATTCACGGAAACACGGTCCCGACTTCCAGCGCGTGTGATACTCAGTGCAGCGGGAGTACCACCGGAATGATCTTCTACGAAACGGTAGACACATCCGGCCAGCCCCTGCAGGGCACGAAGACTGGCACGCTATTCCAGACCGGTGCCGGTGGTGGCGTCAGCAACGAGATCGCCACCACGAACACCGGCACCGCCGGCAAGACCTGCAGCTTCCTGAATGGCGGTACGCTTACGCTGAGCGCCACTCCGCCGGTCACTGTGGCCCGTCTCTCGATGCCTCACCTCGTTCCGGCGGCGGCGATGGCTCACTCGGTCTTCGCGGCCGGGCGCTCGGGCGCGCCGGCACTGACGATCGTTGCGTTCATCGCGGTTCCCGCGCGCCGCTGGTGGCGCGTGGTGTGACGATCACTAAGGAGGGCCCGGATGGCTGAGCCGTTTTTGTCCGAGATCAGAATCATGAGCTTCAGCTTCCCGCCAAAGGGGTGGGCGCTGTGCAATGGGCAGTTGCTGCCCATCAACCAGAATCAAGCGCTGTTCTCGCTGCTTGGCACGACCTACGGCGGCGACGGCCGGACCACTTTCGGGTTGCCGAACCTCCAGGGCCGCGCACCGCTTCACATGGGAAGCGGACACACGCTCGGTGAGTTGGGCGGCGAGCAGGCTCACACGCTTTCCATCTCGGAATTGCCGCAGCACGTGCACTCGCTCGCGGCGACGAGCAGCACCGGCACGCAACCGGTGCCGGTCAGTGCCCTCCCAGGTGTCGCGGCCGAACAGCCGTATCTTCCACCTGACAACAACCTGACGGCGCTCAATCCCGCGACCATCAGCACGGTCGGTGGAAGCCAGGCGCACCTCAACATGCAGCCGTTTCTGGTACTGAATTTCTGCATCGCCCTTCAGGGCATTTTCCCGAGCCAGACCTAGCAAGGAGTCGATCGATGGCACAACCTTATGTGGGCGAAATCCGGATGTTTGCCGGCAACTTCGCGCCGGCCGGCTGGATGTTCTGCGAGGGCCAGCTCCTGCCGATCTCGGAGAACGAAACCCTGTTCAATCTGATCGGAACGACCTACGGCGGCGACGGCCAGTCCACTTTCGCGCTTCCGGACCTCAGAGGGCGCGTCCCGATTCATTTCGGCAGCGGATTCACGCTCGCCGAGACGGGCGGCGTCGAAAGCGTCACGCTGACGGTGGCGCAGATGCCGGCCCACACGCACGCCCTGCTGGCGACGACGAGCCTCGCGAATCAGACCAATCCGCTGAACAATACCTATGCCCAATCGCTGTCGGTGTCGTTCTTCAACTCGGCGGCACCGAACGCACAGATGGCCACCAACGCCATGTCGCCGGTGGGCAGCAGCCAGCCGCATGATAATTACCAGCCCTACCTGTGCGTGGATTTCATCATTTCCCTGTTCGGGATCTTCCCGTCGCAGACGTAAGGAGAAGAGGCGCCATGGATCCGTTTGTCGCTGAAATTCGAATCTATCCGTTCAACTTTGCGCCCAAGGGCTGGGCTTTTTGCGACGGTCAGCTCTTGCCGATCTCGCAGAACACGGCGCTGTTCTCGCTGCTCGGCACCACCTACGGCGGGGACGGCAAGTCGAACTTCGCGCTGCCGAACATGCAGGGCAATGCGCCGATGCATCCGGGTCAGGGCCCGGGGCTGTCGCTACACGATCTCGGCGAAACGGGCGGCACCCAGACAGTCACCTTGCTCGCATCCGAAATGCCGTCGCACGCGCACAACGTGATGGCCCAGTCATCGGTCGGCAATCGCACGACGCCGGCGGGCAACGCGATCTCGCGCGTGACGGGTTCGACTCCGTTTGTTCCGTCGTCGGCCAACCCCCCGGTCATCAGCATGGCGGCCAGCGCGATTTCACCGGCCGGCGGCGACCAGCCGCACAACAACATGCAGCCGTATCTCACGCTCAACTTCTGCATCGCGATGCAGGGGGTGTTCCCGCCGCGCACGTAGTGTGCGACGTCGCGCGGGAAAGCAACCGCACAGGGGAAAGCAACCGCAGAGTCCGCAGAGAACGCAGAGTCTTCGGATCTCAGTCTTGAGATCTTCAATCTCTGCGAACTCTGCGATCTCCGCGGTTGCTTTTCACGTGAAGACCGCCTCGTAGATCATCCCGTCTGCGTCTTTGCGGATGGGCACGAGAAAGATGTCGAGCGCACCGAACTGCGGGTGCTCGAGTCGGTAGGTCCGCTGCACGAGCGCGGGCGTGACAGGGCCACGGAAGTGCAGCGAGAACTGTTCGCGGCTGGCGGCGCCTTTGAGTCCGTTGCCCGCGACGACGGTCAACTCGAGCGGCAGCGCGGCGTCGTCGCCGAGCCGCACCGTGAACACGCTGCCTTTGCTCGGTTCGAAACTTTCTTTGGTCAGCTTGTCGAGCACGTGTCCTCCGGATACACTCGCGACGGCAGTATACAAGCGGTTCCAAACCTGTAGGTGCTGGCTTTCAGCCCGCACTCAGGCCGCCCCAAAGGGCGGCCCTACGCCGGTTTTGAAACCGTTTCTAGAACTCAAGCACCGCGCATAGTCAGACATGTCGGACAGCGAAGCCATTCGAACCGTTGCGCCGCCCGGGTTGTCGTTGCGGCGCACGACCGACGCCGACGTCCCGTTTCTCGCGGACGTGTATGCGTCGACGCGAACCGAGGAACTGACGGCCGTGCCGTGGACCGACGAGCAGAAGGCCGCGTTTCTGCGCTGGCAGTTCGACAACCAGCACCAGTACTACCGTCAGTACTATCCCGACTGCGAATTCCTCATGGTCGAGAGGCAGTACGGGTCGACGTTGGAGCCCATTGGACGGCTCTATGTCGATCGCTGGCCGGATCAGATTCGGATTGTCGACATCGCGCTGCTCCCGGCGTATCGGGGTCATGGATTCGGCGGCGCGTTGCTGCAGTCGATCCTGGCTGAAGGAGCCGCCATCGGGAAGGCCGTCACGATTCACGTCGAGGCGAACAACCCGGCGCTCGCGCTCTATCGGCGCCTCGGCTTCCGGCACGTCGATTCGAACGGCATCTATTACCTGATGCGGTGGACGCCGAACGCGGCCGCTGTCTAAAAAGCGCCCACGAAGACACGAAGGCACGAAGGATTTTCGTACAAAGAGGCTTCGTATTCTTCGTGTCTTCTTGCCTTCGTGGCGGCTCGCAATCCGACTGACGGCCGGACCCTACCGCTGCCAAAGGGCGCCCACGAAGACACGAAGGCACGAAGGATTTTCGTACAAAGAGGCTTCGTATTCTTCGTGTCTTCGTGCCTTCGTGGCGGCTCCCAATCCGACTGAAGGCCGGACCCTACCGCTGCCAAAGGGCGCCCACAAAGACACGAAGGCACGAACGGTTTCGTACAAAGAGGCTTCGTGTTCTTCGTGTTCTTCGTGTCTTCGTGGGAGGCCGTTGGCGCCGGACACGCTCGCCCCGGGCGTCACCGCAGCCGTCCTGACCGTCCACGACGGACCGTGATTGGCAGCCCGAAGGCTGCGCTACCGGATCCTGCAACCGTTGTCGTAAGGGAGTCGTGTAGCAACGCCTCGCTCTCGGCGTTGATTACGACAAGGGCACGGACGCCGGCAAGCGGGCCAGTTCGGAGCCGCGTGAAAGGAGAGTCTCAGATGACTGGCGAACATCGGGTCACGTTCGGGACGATCAGGAACTCACAGACGATGCGCGTCGCGCTCGTCGCGCTGACGCTGGCCGCGACGGGACTGGCCGCCGTCGTCGGCGCGGCAAACCGGTTCGCAGTGGTTGGCGTCGAGAACGGCACGCACGTCACGATCCGCATGCATCATCGCTGGGGCGACGGCTCGTGGACGACAGACGTGTTGCAGCCGGGCGGCAGGAAGTGGTTCTGGCAGACCTACGACTACGCCAACGAGAACCGCTCGGACCGGTTCCACGTGCGATTCGACTCGGACCTGCACCCGGGGCAGATGTTCACCATCGACTACGACCTGAAGAAGAACGCGGCCCCGGCTCACGAATGGGAGAACGCGCACAAATACATCTTCAGGTACGACGGGAGCAGGAACTTCATCGACCTGTATCAGCAGTAGAGTGGCGCGCACGTGCTGCATCGGCACCGGCGGTCCGCCACGAAGACGCGAAGGCACGAAGAATTCTCGTACAAGAAAAGCTTCGTGTTCTTCGTGTTTTCGTGCCTTCGTGGGAGGCCGCGGAGCCGGACCCTCCCGCTGCCAAAAGGCCGCCCACGAAGACGCGAAGGCACGAAGAATTCTTGTACAAGAAAAGCTTCGTGTTCTTCGTGTTTTCGTGCCTTCGTGGGAGGCCGCGGAGCCGGACCCTCCCGCTGCCGAAAGGCGCCCACGAAGACGCGAAGGCACGAAGAATTCTTTAAGTACAAAAGCTTCGTGTTCTTCGTGTTTTCGTGCCTTCGTGGGAGGCCGCGGAGCCGGACCCTCCCGCTGCCAAAAGGCGCCCACGAAGACGCGAAGGCACGAAGAATTCTTGTACAAGAAAAGCTTCGTGTTCTTCGTGTATTCGTGCCTTCGTGGGAGGCCGCGGAGCCGGACCCTCCCGCTGCCGAAAGGCGCCCACGAAGACGCGAAGGCGCGAAGAATTCTTTAAGTACAAAAGCTTCGTGTTCTTCGTGTTTTCGTGCCTTCGTGGGAGCCCGGAGCGTGCCATCGCGACCCAGCCGCGATACTATCAGGGCCTCGCTCCAGCACCATGATCAGGCCGCTGCTGCTGATTACCTCGCTTTCGGTGCTTGCCGCCGTCGCACTCGGCGTCCGGCCCTTCGGCACGCCGACCGTGGCGGCTCAGTCGGCGGCGCTGCGCTGGTACAAGGGCAACACCCACACCCACACGTTGAACAGCGACGGCGACAGCACGCCGGACGAGGTCGCACGATGGTACCGGGAGCACGGCTATCAGTTCCTCGTCCTCACCGACCACAACCACCTGACCCGCGTCGACGGCCTGAACTCGATTCTCGGTGCTGACGATCAATTTCTGATCGTGAAGGGCGAAGAGGTGAGCGATCGGGCCGACGGGAAGCCGATTCACATCAACGGCCTCGATGTATCCGAGCGCGTCGAGCCGCAGCACGGGTCGAGCGTCAGCGCGGTCATCCAGGCCAACGTCGACGCGATCCGGCATGCGGGCGGCATACCTCACGTCAACCACCCGAACTTCGAATGGGCGATCTCAGGCGACGATCTTCAGCGGCTCGAGCGCGAGAAGCTGTTCGAGATCTACAACGGTCATCCGCAGGTGAACAACCTCGGTGGCGGCGGCGTGCCCGCCATGGAGGAAGTGTGGGATCGACTGCTGTCGTCGGGGAAGGAGATCTACGGCATCGCCGACGATGATGCGCACGTGTTCAAGCAGCCGGGAAACCCGAATGTCTCCGGTCCGGGAAGAGGGTGGGTCGTCGTCCGCGCAGAGCGCCTCGCACCGCGCCCGATCGTCGAGGCGCTCGAGCACGGCAACTTCTATGCGTCCACCGGTGTCGAGCTGCGCGACTACCAGGTGACCGGCACGTCGATGACGATCACGATCCAGGAGCAGTCATTCAGCAAATACCGTGTGCAGTTCATCGGTGCCGGCGGGCGCGTCCTGAAGGAGATCGCGTCGAGCCCGGCGACCTACACCTTCTCCAGCGACGAGCGCTACGTCCGCGCCAAGATCCTCGACTCGAACGGCCGCGTCGCCTGGATGCAGCCCGTGTTCCGTCGCGGTCAGTCCACCAGCGGGAAGTGAGCCGGACCAGCAGCGTGAAAGCAACCGCAGAGAACGCTGAGCACGCAGAGAAATCTCTATTCGTGTTCTTCACCAATGAGTCTCTGCGGTCTCCGCGAGCTCCGCGGTTGCTTTCCGTCGTGTCATCGGTCCCGCAGCTCCTGGAAAGCAACCGCAGAGAACGCTGAGCACGCAGAGAAATCTCTATTCGTGTTCTTCACCAATGAGTCTCTGCGGTCTCCGCGAGCTCCGCGGTTGCCTTCCGTCGTGTCATCGGTCCCGCAGCCCCTGGAAAGCAACCGCTGAGAACGCTGAGCACGCAGAGAATTTCTATTCGTGTACTTCACCAAAGAGTCTCTGCGTTCTCTGCGATCTCCGCGGTTGCGTTCCCGCTGCTGATCCGGCTGCCGCTCAGAACTGGTAGCGCACGCCGATGCGGAACTGCCTCGGCGCGACGAGCTGCTGACCGCCGATCACGCCCGACAAGCCGGCGACGCCGAAGTCGGCGTTCGCGACGCCGAACTGGATCTCGGAGAAGCTGTTGTAATCGAGCACCGTCTGCGTGTTGAAGAGGTTGAACGCGCCGCCGATCAGCTGCAGCGAACGGCCGCCCATCTTCAGGATGTACGACGCCTCGGTGTTGACCGGCGCCGTCCACGGCGTGCGCCTCTGGAAGCCGTTCGAGGTCTGGAATCCGGCACCGCGCGGCGTGAGCGGAATCTCGCCGCCGCTGTCGTACACCGGATGCGCCGCGAACGCGGTCAGCGGCGCGCCGGACTCGGCCTCGAAGCCGACTGCCAGGTTCAACCCGAAGTCGAACGCGTAGGTCCCATACACTTTGATGTCGTGTGTGCGATCGAGCGGCAGCGGTCCGCTCCCGGCTGCACCGAGATACCGGATGTCGCCGCTGTAGCCGAACACCGTCGCGCCGATCGTCGCGTAGGTGGGATCGTTGGTCGGGTAGTCGTACAGCGAGGTGATGCCGGGATCCGACTGACCGGTGTCGTTGCGGTAGAACCCCTCGAAGTTGCCGGTCAGACGCGACCACCGGTACGACGTGTTCAGCGACCAGTTGTTGCCGAGCCGCTTGTTCGCGAGGAACTCCACCGCGTTGTAGTCGTGGACCGGCGATTCGAAGCCGACCGTGACGCCGGGAATATCCTGGACGACCGGTGTGCTCGGACCCGGATTCGTCAGCACGTAGTTCGCCGTGGCGGCGCCGGGCAGGCCCAGTGACACGGCCACCATCGGGTACGGCTGCACGTCCTCCAGCACGCGCCCGATGTCGCGGTGCACGTAGCGGACGCCGAGGTTGAGTCCGTGCGGAATCGCGTACTCCGCTCCGGCGACCCACTCGTTGTAGTAGCTCAGCTTCGCGTCGGGATCGATGTCATCACCGCCCGAGCCGAGCAGCGTGTAGTGATTCGTTGTCACGGTGCCGTTCAGGCTGTTGATCGTCACCGTGCCGTTGGGCACCGGGCGAGTGAGGTTCGAATCGAAGTAGTCGGCGGTGATCGATGCGTCCGACGAAAGCGCGCGCGACGCGAGATCGTTCGGCATCCGGCCGTAATAGCGGCCGTAGTTGCCGAATACCTTGGCCCTGCCGGCATTCGACGGATCCCAGATGACGCCGATCCGCGGCGCCCAGTTGTTCTTCAGCGAGAAGTTCTGCACCAGCGTGCCGGACATCTTTTCCTGTTCGTAGCGAACGCCCGGACGGATGGTCAGCGAGTTGCCGATCTTCCACTGATCCTCGACGAACAGCGCGGCATAGTGCTGCGTCGTCGGGCGCGCGCCGGTGAGGCTGGCGCGGCTCACGTGATAGATCTGGCCGTACAGCGGATCCGGGATGATGTCGACAGTGGCGCCGGTCGCGGTCTGCTGCCCGTCCGGCGCCGTGAAGGTCGGACCGGAATACTGCAGCAGCTGGCTGAAGTCGAGGTGCTCGTAGTCGAACCCGTAGCGCATCTGGTGCTCGCCGTAGCCGGCGAGGATCTGCGTGGCCTTCGCCTGCACCTGCCAGTTGTTGCTGCGGTTGCCCGCCTCGTAGAACCCGAGGCCGCCGCTGCGGATCCGCGGCGTCACCCGGAAGTCGGTGATCAGCCATTCGTCGACCGACGGCGTCTCGAGAATGCGGTTGAGCGCGCGGCCGAACGAGGCGTCGACGAGAAAGTGCGGTGTCAGCACGCCGTCGTAGTGAACCGTCTGATTGTGGCCGCCGTACTCGAGCGAGCTGTAGCCAGACGAGGTCTGCTTGAGGAGAGACCCGGTTCGCTGCGGCCCCATCGCGCCGGTCGCTGGATCGCCGAAGAACGAGGCGTCGAAGCGATGGGCGGCGCCGTTCTGCCACGTGGCCTTGGCCGCGTAGTTCGTGATCCGGCGGTCGCGATCGACGCTGCCGAGCGACTGGAGCGGGAATCCCGGCGGCGCGGTGAACGTGTCGGTCTGCCACTGCGGATCGATGGCGCCGAAGAAGAACAACCGATCGCGGACGATCGGCCCGCCCACCGTCGCGCCGACGTCGTTCAGTTGCGACGCCACCTTGTTGACCGTCCCTTCGACGCTCTCGACCGTGTCGTACGCCGATTCGAACGAGTGCGGCCGCACATATCCGAAGGCGCTGCCCCTGAGCGCGTTCGATCCGCTCTTGGTGACGACGTTGATGACGCCGCCGGTTGCCTGGCCGAACTCCGCCTCGTAGCCGCCGGTCTTCACCTGGACTTCCTGCATGAAGTCGTACGGCGTGCCGTTGCCGAGCGAGCCGAACACGATCGAGTAAGAGCCGAGCGCGCCGTAGCCGCCGTTGGTGATGTTCACGCCGTCGACGACGTATTGGTTCTCGAGGCCGCTCGATCCTTCGACCGACGGGTTGGCGACGCCGACGGTGCCGCCGGTGCTGACGCCGGGCGCGAGGTAGAGCGTGTCGCTGAAGCGGCGGCCGACCGGCAGGCGTGACAGCGTCGCGCTGTCGAGCGTCGCGCCGATCGTCGTGCTGGTGGTGTCGACTGTCGCCGGCGCCGCCAGCACCTGCACCGCTTCCTTGAGCTCGCCGACCTGCAGCAGAATCGGCACCTCGACCCTCTGTCCGACACGCACCTGCACGTCGTTTCGATCGACCGGCGTAAATCCCTGCAGTTCGGCGTGCACGACGTACGATCCGGGCGTCAGAAACGGGACGACAAACCGTCCGTCGCCGTCGGTCACGGCGGTCTTGACACCCTGCGAACCTGTGGCCGTGACGGTGACGCCGGGTACCGCCAGGTTCTGCGCATCGACGATCCGGCCGGCAATCGTGCCGGTGGTGTCCTGCGCTGCCGCGCGATCGGCGAGGCAGCACGCAATCAACGCAACGATCACCACACAAAGTTTCTTCACAGACAGTCCTCCACGCACCGCCAAGCGCGGCTGCGCCGATGGCGTAGTGCACCCCATGGTCGATAGGTGGGGAGGGGCCGATCTATTTCGCCGGTGCGTTGATGTGTGGGAAAGCAACCGCAGAGAACGCAGAGCACGCAGAATTTCTTACAACAGAGCTCTGCGATCTCTGCGAACTCCGCGGTTGCTTTCCGGACCGGCAGCGGGAAAGCAACCGCAGAGAACGCGGAGCGCGCAGAATTTCTTCCGTGTACGAAAGAACTCTGCGATCTCTGCGAACTCCGCGGTTGCTTTTCTCCGGTCTACGGCGTGACGTACCCGAGAGAGCGGAGGCGATCGAACGGGCTGTCGGCCTGCGGCGTCATCCCTTCATCGATGACAGCGGCCTGTTCGAGCCCGTGCAGTGCGGCATAGGCCCGTTCGAGGATGGCGGGGGAAAGCGCTGGCGTCGACCCGGACGCGCGATTGGACAGCCAGGATCCGGGCGCCGGCCGATCCTCGCGGCCGATCTGGATCAGCCGATCGTCGATCAGGGCGCCGCGCTGATCGCCGCGAAAGCGTGGATGCAGCGCGGCCAGCCACGAGCTCTCGAACGACTCGAAGAAGAGCGGCCGCTGCGGCCATGGCGCCGGCGACTGCAGAGTGCGCGCGTAGGGCGGGCGCTCGGCCGAGAGGCCGCAGCTCTCGAGAATCGTCGGATACAGATCGATGGCGCTGACCGGCCGGCGATCGTCCCGAGCCTCGCGGTCGCCCGGAAAGCGAATGAGGAGCGGCACGTGGAACACACCTGGCACGAGGCCGACGCCGTCGTGCCCGAGAGCACCCGAGCGGCCAAAGAGCTCGCCGTGATCCGACGTGATCACAATCACTGAGTCGTCCAGGACACCGAGTTCCTCGAGCCTTCTCAACAACCGACCCAATTCGGCATCGAGATACGCGATCGCCGCATCGTAGCTGGCGACGAGGTTCGCGTGCTCGTTCCTGGTGATGCGGCGCGCTCCCGAATTGATGTCCCTGACCAGCTCCGGGTACTCGCGCACCCAATAGAACCCATCGTCGCGAACGCCGAAGGCGTGCCGATACGCCGGAGGCGCCACCATCGGCGTATGCGCGTCCATCATGTTCAGAAACAGGAAGAACGGCCGGCCGGTCGCTTTCAATTGCGGGGCGAGGCCGAGCGCCTGGTCGGTGATCTGCGTCGCCGATCGATAGTTGAATTGAAAGTCTGGCCCCGCGTACGCCAGCAGCCAGTAGAGAAGTGTTCCGCCGAAGAAGTACGACGGCGACGGCGCGGTGAGCCGCGGTGGCCGGCGCGCATCGTAGTAGTCGAATCCGGCATTGAATCCGAAACGGGGACTGAGATAGGCCGCATTGGCGGCGATGCCGGCGGTGACGAACCCGGCGCGGTGCAGACGGGCGGCGAGCGTATCGGCTGACGGACGCAGTCCGGTATCCGGCCGCGATCCATGCCTGTGCGCGCCGTGCTCGCTCGGCAGCAGACCGGTAAAGATCGACGCATGGCTAGCCAGCGTCATGTCCGACGTCGCGAACGCGCTCGTGTAACGGGTGGCGCCGTGCTCCCACCAGCGACGCAGGCTCGGCGTCGTGTCGTGCGCGTACCCGTAGACGCTCAGGTGATCGGCGCGCACGGTGTCGAGCGTGATCACGACCACGTTCGGTCGATGCGGCAATGCGGGGGCAGCCTCGAAGCGAGTGGCCAGGGCGGGCGCGACTTCCTCGGCCATGAGTCCTGGCATCCAGCCGACGATGCAGAGCAGTGCGAGCGCCGCGGGCCTCCGCCATCCTCGCGCGAGTCGAGACGGAGAGCGGCGGTTCAGAGCAAGCATCGGCAAGACCGCGAAGGCGACGACCGCCGCCGCGGCGGCGATCGCAAGCGGCGTCGGCCAGCCGCGGTCCGAGCGAGGTTGAGCCAGAAACGGGACGAGGGCCAGCAAGCCGCCGGCACTCCAATTGGTCCAGCCTCGCGGCACGCGCCGGGCGATATCGCCCCGCACGACGAAGTGCATCGCGATGATCAAGGCGAAGACCAGGACAGCTGCCGCCATCAGCGCCCGTTCATGCAGTTGATGACTCATGAACAAACCGAGCGCCCCGATCGACGCTGCGCCGGCGTGTCGATGATCCGACTGCCGCTGCCTGGTGGACCGCGCAAGACGTTGCGTCAGTTCGGTCCCGCAGACGACCGCAACCGTGATCGCGAGCACGGTGAGCAGCAGAAGCAGCTGCGTCAGCAGGGCAAACGCGAGGCTCGCGTCGGTCGAACGATGGAACAGCGGAACGACGAAGGCCAGCACGTTGGCCATCCCGCCGTATACGAGCGAACACTCCGCAGCATCGAGCGACGGATCGCGCAAGGAGCAGACGATCGATTTCATGCGACTTCTTCGCGACGGGCCGCCCGTGCAACGCAAATGCCTGTCTTAGCGTTTGTTCACAGTATTCCAGCTGATGTTTCACATTGTTTTGAGCTCGATCGCCCGCATTTCTAAACGATTCGCCAACCGGCGACGAACAACGAGGTGATCGCCGCTGCGGATCGTCATCCGATGAAGACGATGATGTCTCTCGGCAATGACACGCCGTAAGGAGGGAGAGTGGGAAGCCTCGCCTTCCCGGTATGCCCGGCTGGGCTACGTGACGCGGACGAGATCGCGTCGCAGATCGCCGCTCGAGGTGTTCGCTCGTGGGAGCTGAACCGGGCTTCCTGATGGTTTCTTCATGGTCTCGTGTGTCGACGGTCACATCGACGTCACCGCACCGTCAAGCCCGCTTGCTAGTTGTGGGCTCTTGTGCGCTCACATGCCGTGAGCAGCATCGGGTTCAAGGAGGTTTCGGTGCAAAGATATCGACTGATTGTTTGCTCGCTGACCGGTGTTGCCGCGCTGGCGTTGGCCGGCAGCCGCCTTCGCGCAGACGACGTGAAGACGGTGTTCGTGATCGCGATGGAGAATCACAACTGGACGCAGCCTGCGAACCAGTTCACCGGCGGGATTCAGCAGATCTTTCAGAACCAGAACGCGCCCTTCATCAACAGTCTCATAAAGGGCACGGCGCCCGGCATCAGCGATCAAGTCGCCTATGCCGCCGCCTACCACAACGTCCTGGCTACCGAGAGTGGCAACAACCCGCACATTCATCCTTCCGAACCGAACTACATCTGGGCTGAGGCCGGCACGAACTTCGGTGTCTTCAACGACAACGACCCGTACGGCACGAACGGTACGAACCAGAACACCACGCTGCACCTAAGCACGCTGATCACGGCGTCAGGCGGAACGTGGCGGTCGTACCAGGAGGACACCGATCTGCAGGTGACCAACGGTCAGCGCAGCAACGTGCCGCTGCCGCAGAACATGTGGACCGTTCCACTGAGCAGCTTCTCGGGCCGGTTCGTCAGCGGCGTCAATCAGTACAACTTCTCGAACCAGTTCAATTACGCGGCGAAACACAACCCGATGGTGTTCTTCACCGATTCCAACGGCGGCAACGACCCGACGCCTGCCAATCCGCTGTCGTCGCACTACGCGCCGTTGCAGCAGCTGCAGGCGGATCTGGCCGCCGATGCGGTCGCCGATTACAACTGGATCACACCGAACCAGTTCAACGACATGCACACGGCGCTGGCCGATGGGTACAAGGGGCTGACCGGCGACCCGGCGAAAATCAGGCAGGGTGACGACTTCCTGAGTCAGCTCGTGCCGATGATCATGGCGTCCGAGGCCTACAAGAAGCACGGCGTCATCATGCTATGGTGGGACGAGGCCGAGGGCGACGGCGTCGCAGGAGACAACGCAGACAGTTTCAGCCACACGATTCCGTTCATCGTCATTTCGAAGGAAGTGCACAAGAACGAGAACGGCGTGCCGTACGCGAGTCCAGTGAACTTCTCGCATTCCTCCTTCCTCCGGACCATGCAGGAGCTCTTCCGCGTCGGGCCGCTGTTGGGCGATGCGGCGAACGCGGAGGACCTGTCAGATCTCTTCAAGAACGGCGTGCTGTCGAACGGAAAGCTCAAGCACTGAAGAAAGGCGGGAAAGCGGGAAGGCGGGAAGGAAAGGACGGAAGGCTGGAAGGCAGCAAGGCAAGGACGGAAGGCTGGAAGGCAGGACGTAGCGCGAAGGCTTTAGCCGAGCGAAAGTGACGCTCGACTGACGCTTTCGCGCCACCCGATGTCTCAGCGGTGCTCGTTGGACGCTTCAGCGATCGCGCGCGTGCGCGTGACCGCGATCGCCGTCGGCTGACGCAGTGTTTGATAGACGACGCAGTAGCGTTCGGTGAGGCGCATCAGCGTATCGAGCTGCTCGTCGGTCGCGTCCGTGTCCAACTCGAACGCCAGTCGGATACCCCGAAAGCCAACCGCCGCTTCTTTCGACACGCCCAGGGTTCCGCGAAAATCGGGGTCGCCTTCGACGTGGACCGCGCCGCCGCGCAGCTCGATGCCGGTGGCGGTCGCGACCGCACTCACCGTGACGCCGGCGCACGCCGCCAACGCTTCGAGCAGCATGTCGCCCGAGCACGCCAGCGCGCCGGTGCCGCCGCTAGCCGGATGCAGTCCGGCTTTCACGAGCGCCCGCCCGGTGCGAACGCTGCAGCTGATGCCTTCGCCAATCTCGCCGCGCGCCGTCAACGTCACGAGCGCCGCGTCCGGTTCAACGCGATACTTCTCTTTGAGTGGTGCCTGCAGCCTGCGAAGATCGTCCGTGTTCATCATCCGATCTTACGTCGCCCCCAGGTTCGGCGGCTGCGCTAGAATGCGGCGATCGAGGAGACGCCGCCCATGGATCCGACCAGGCGCAAGATACTGAGAGCGGGCGCAGCGGCGGCGGCGATGGCCGCGGCGCCGCGTGGGTTTGCCGAACAGACCGGGCAAGGAGGAAAAGCCATGTCCTTCTACGAGAAGGGCCCCGTTCGCATCCACTACGAGGAGACCGGTTCAGGCTTCCCGCTGCTGCTCATCGCCGGCGGAGGATTGAACTCCACGATCGCGGGCCTGACCAGCGGCTCGCCCTTCAACCCGATCGAAGAGTTCAAGGGAGAGTACCGCTGCATTGCGGCGGACCTCCGCAACGCGAACGAGGGCCAGTCGTCCGGCCCCCTCGAGATCGAGCGGCCGTGGGATGCCTACACCGATGACCATCTCGGCCTGATGGATCATCTCCGCATCGAGAAGTTCATGGTGCTGGGCTTCTGCATCGGCGGCCCCTTCATCTGGAACCTCCTGAAGCGCGCACCCGATCGCATCGCCGCGGCCGTGCTGGCGCAGCCCAGCGGATCGCGTCCCGAGATGCGCGATCTCTTCTACGAGACCAACATGAAGGGCTGGGGCCCGGCGTTGATCGCACGCCGGCCTGACATCAAGATGGAGACGGTCGATAAATTCCTGACCAGGATGTATCGCACCAACCCCGACTTCGTCTTCACCGTGACACGCGATTTCGTGCGCAGCTGTCGAACCCCGATCCTGATCCTGCCAGACGATATCCCGGCTCATCCGTACGCCGTCGCGATGGAAGCGGCGATGCTCGCGCCAAACGCTGAAGTCAGCATGTTCCCGTGGAAAGAGCCCAAGGAGCGGATTCCACTCGCGGTGCGCCAGATTCGCTCGTTCCTTCGAGCGCATCGGACGGAACAGAAGACGTAAAGGTTCTCGCGACGGTTCTGTAAGGCCGCGGTCGGATCCGAAATCGACCCGCTCGGTCGCGTGCGCGAATCGAACGAACAGACGCTGCCACGACCGCGTGCCAGCGATCACGATTCCGGTGGCGAGTCGTTTGCTGGCTCGCGCCACCGGCCCCCGGACCCTCGACGCGTCCTGCCTCCGCGCGCATTCGTGCCCGCGATCAGGAGGGACTCGCCATGTCCAACACCTGCCTTCACTCCGAAGAAACCGACTACCTGGTGCTCGTGGGACGCCAGTTGTTCGCGATGATCTTCATGATCGCGTCAGCCGGCCACTTCACGCCGGCGCAGATCGCGCTGGCCGCCGAGCACGGCGTGCCGATGGCGACCGTCCTGGTGCCGATTTCAGGTGTGATTGCGTTGCTCGGCGGATTGAGCGTGCTGTTCGGCTATCGCGCGCGAGTGGGCGGCTGCCTGCTCGGGGTGTTCCTGGTCCCGGTGACGCTGTTCATGCACAACTTCTGGGCGGCACCCGACGCGGCGACCTTCCGCTTGCAGCTTCTCCTCTTCATCCGGAACGTGGCATTGCTCGGCTGCGCGTGTCAGCTGGTGCGGGTCGGCGCGGGGTCGCTCAGTCTCGACGCGATGATGGATGGGACGACGATCAGAGCCGACCGGCTTGCATGATTCGCTTGACGCTCGCACGTGAGGGGACTTGTGCCCCGTCCCCGCTGAAGTAGTAGCGGTCGCCACGAAGGCACGAAGACACGAAGAATCAATTTTCGCCTTCGTGATTTCGTGTCTTCGTGGCGGATCCCGCGGTCCCGATGGAGCACCTACGCGCTACTGGGGCAACCGGCGGACGCTGGCGCCGTGAATGGCGAGGAGCTGGTCGATCAGTCGCTGCGTGTCGGCACCCTTGGTGAAGAAGCCCGCCGCACCAGCCCGCTCGATCGGATGGGGCTCCTGCGTTCGCGGCTGCATCGAGAGGCCGAGAATCTCAATCGAGGGAAGCTCGGCGCGCAGACGCCGTGTCGCCTCGATGCCGTCCATGTGCGGCATCGAGATATCCATCAGGATGACGTCCGGCCGGAGCGCGTGCGCCTGGGCGATCGCTTCGAATCCGTTGGCTGCGTCGCCAACCACGCGAAGCTCGGATCGCTCCTCCAACAGCTCGTGGAGGACCTTGCGCACCGCGGCGTGATCATCGACGATCAGAATCCGCAGCGCGTGCTCTCGTGCGGTGCCGGCGGCAATGCCGGACACTGGCTGGATCGGCGCTGGCCTGGAGACAGCCGGTGCGACGGCGGCCTCCGCAGTACCTCGGGGCGCGATCAGCCGGAACCGCGTCCCACGTCCGGGTGCGCTGTCGATGTCGAACCGGCCGCCCAGCAGCGTCAGCCGCTCGCGGACGCTGAACAGGCCCCATCCCACCTGTCGGGTCTTCGCACGAGCGACCACTGCCGCCGGGTCGAACCCGATGCCTTGATCGGTCACGTCGATGCTCAGCATGCCATCCGGGTCGACGCCCAGATCGACTGAGACCCGATCGACCTGCGCGTGTTTGATCACGTTGAGAAGGAGCTCGCGGACGGACTCGAACAGCAGCGTGCGGACGTCCTTGCGGGTGGAATCGGCGAGAGGGTCGGCGGAGACCTGCACCTCGAGCCCGTACTTGTTGCGAGTCCAATCCGCCAGCCACGTCAGCGCGGCGGGCAGACCCGAGCTTTGCAGCAGTGGAGGAGACAGCTCGAAGCTCAGAACCCGCGCGGCGCCGATCGCTTCGTCGACGTGACTCTTCGCCCGTGCGAGCAGTTCGACCGGCGGCGCTCCTCGCTGCGCATCGCGCTTCATCTGCTGGTCGAGGTTCAGGGCCGCAATCAGCAGCAGCTGCTGAAGGCCGTCGTGGAGCATCTTGGCCAGTTGCTCGCGCGCGTGCTGCTCGGCGAGCGTGAGGTCGGATGCCAACTGGCTCAGTTGCGCCGTCCGATGTTCCAGTTCGACCGTGCGCTCCCGCAGCGCCGACGCGGCCCGCCGGCGTTCCGTGATGTCGGTCACGAACGCGAAGGCATGTCCGCCGCTCGGCGTGGCGACGTGATTCAGGCTGACTTCGATCGGAAAGGTCGAACCATCCTTCCGTTCGCCAGCCAGGTCGAGGTTGCCTCCCATCAGACGCGGATACGGCGCGGCGAAGTATCCGGTGCGGTGGTGCGCGTGCACGCCACGAAGCGATGAGGGGAGCAGCCGCTCGATCGACTGGCCGATCAGCTCCCCCGGCGCCCAGCCGAACATCGCCTCGAGCGCATGGTTCGCGGTCACGATCGTGCCGTGGGCGTCGACCGAGAGGATGCCCTGCGCGGCCGTTTCCAGCAGCAGCCGCAGTTCCCGTTCGTGCTCCGCGTCGCGGCGCGCCTGCAGTTCTTCTTCGTTCCGCCGCCGCTCGGTGATGTCCAGTTCGAGTCCGGTGAGCCACGTCAGCTCGCCGTTCGCATCGCGATTGGCGCGTCCCCGACTCTGGATCCAGCACACGGTTCCGTCCGGGCGGACGATCCGGAACGTGTTGTCCCACGCGTCGATGCCGTTCGTGCGCCGGATCTCGCCGAGGAGACCGAGCACTTGATCCCGGTCGTCCTCGTGCACGCGGGACAGCCACGCGTCGAACGCCGGCGGTTGATCGGGCGCGAAGCCGTATCGCAGGCGCAAACCATGATCCCAGTCGATGTGATTGGTCCTGGCGTCCCACGTCCACGAGCCGGCCACCGACGCGTCGAGCGCGAGACGCAGCCGCTGTTCACGCTCGCGCAGCGCCGCCTCGGCGCGCGTGCGTTCCACGGCGTCCCAGGTCCGTTCGGCGACGTCGCGAATGAGCTCGACCTCCATCGTCGTCCACGCGCGTGGCGTGGCGTGGTTGACGCCGAAGGCGGCCACCAGCCGGCCGCCTTTCAGCAGCGTCACGCCGATGAACGCCGCCATCTGGCGGGCCTGCAGGCTGACGCGCTCCGGGTCCGTGAATCTCGGATCGCTCGGGACGTCGTTCACGACCACGGTGTCGCCGCGCCGGTAGGCATCGCGCAACGACGCCCCGAAGGTTCCGACCGGTCCCTGGCCGACGAGCGGCGGCACGCCGCGCGCGTACTCGCGGCGGATGACGTACTCGCGGCCCTCGATTTCCGCGTAGCCGGCGCGGTTGACCTGCAGGTGTTCGCCCAGCAGCCGCGCGGCGGTTTCCTGCACGGCACCGGGGTCGCTCAGGGGCCGGAGCGCGTCGTTGAGCCGAAGCAGGAACTCCAGCCGCTCCTGGCTGGCGCGCAACGCCGCTTCGGCCTTGCGCTGTTCCAGCACCGACCAGATGCGATCGGCGACCTCCTGGACCAACGCGATTTCGTCTTGCGTCCACGCCCGTGGTGTCCGGCTGTGAATCCCGAACGCGCCGACGAAGCGCCCGTCCTTGATCAGCAGCGGCACGACGTAGGCGCCAATGTCGACCGCCTGCAGCGCTTCGCGCTCCGGCGCCGTTCGCGGATCGGTCGCGGTGTCGTTGATGACCAGGGTGCCGCCCTGCAGGATCTCGTCGATTCGGCTGCCGCCGAGATCCGTCCAGCGAAAACGTCCGGCCAGCGACGCCACGCCGTCCACGTAGTCGTCGACGACCGTGCACTGGTCCCCGTCGATCTCGCCGTAGATCACGCGGTTCGCGCGAAGACGTGTTCCCAGCAGGCGGCACGTCTCCGCGAGAATTCTCGCGGGATCGCCGAGCGGCCTGACGGTGTCGCTCAGTTTGAGCAGGAACGCCTGCCGCTCCTCGCTCCGGCGCAGCGCGTCAACGGTGCCTTCCCGCTCGGCGGCCGCCCACGTGCGTTCGCCGGTCTGCTCGATCAGCGCGATCTGTTCGCGGGTCCAGACCCGCGGCGTCGCGCTATGGACACCGAACGCCGCCAGCCACCGCCCCTCCTTGTGCAGCATGACCCCGACGAACGCCGCGATGTCGTTGGCGAGGAGGCCCGCGCGCTCGTTCTCCGTGAACCGCGGGTCGGTGCGGACGTCATGGACGGCGACCGTCTCGCCGCGGCGATACGTCTCGAGAAGCCCCTCGCCGAACAACGCGACTGGCCCGCGGCCGACGAATGGCGCCACACCGTTGGCGTACGACCGCCCGACGACGAACTCGTCGCCCTCGATGTCGGCGTAGCTGACGCGGTTGGCGCCGAGATGCTCGCCGAGCAGACGCGTGGCCACTTCCTGGATCTCGACAGGATTCCTCAGCGGCCGGAGCTGTTCGCTGAGCCTGACCATGAACTGCCATGCAGCGCCGGTGGGTGCCGCCGGCAGCTCGAGTCGTACAGCAGGATGCGCGTCGCTCGAGGGTTCGACAGACATCGGGTATGCAATCGGATTTTAGTGCCACGCAGGCTCGAGCGTGAGCGATTGTCGGCTATCGCCCTCCGGCCTGCGAGAGCGATAGAATTCAGCACGGTCCATGAGTCCGCGGACGCCTGTCTTCGTCGGCACCCTGCTGGTCACGCTGGTCGCGTTTGGCGTGCCCGCTGCTTCGCGCCAGGCCACGGGTCGTTCCGCGTCGACCGATCGGTCCGACGCCTTCGACACGACCATCAAACCGTTTCTGCAGACTTACTGCTACGCCTGCCACGGCGGCCGCCAGCCCGCGGCCGGCTTCGACCTGACGTCGTACGCCACGCCGGACTCCATCGTCAGCGATCAACGGCGGTGGAATCTCGTGCTCGCGCGGCTCAAGGCCGGCGAGATGCCGCCGAGCCAGGCGAGGCAGCACCCGACGGCTGCCGCGCGGCAGTCCGTCATCGACTGGATCGAGACCGTCAGCGCCGAGGACGCGAAGCGACATCCGAACGATCCGGGCGTCGTGCTCGCGCGGCGTTTGAGCAATGCCGAGTACGACTACACCGTTCACGACCTGACCGGCGTCGACATCCGGCCGACGAAGGAGTTTCCGGTTGATCCCGCCAACCAGGCGGGCTTCGACAACTCGGGGGAGTCGTTGGCGATGTCCCCGGCGCTGGTGAAGAAATACCTCGACGCCGCCCGCCTCGTTGCGGACCACATCCTGTTTCTGCCCGGCGATCTCTCGTTCGCGCCTTATCCAGTCGTGACGGACGAGGATCGCGACAAGTACGCCGTCAATCGGATCGTCGATTTCTACAAACGTCAGCCGCTCGACTACGGCGAGTACTTTCTCGCCGCGTGGCGGTACCAGCACCGCGCGGCGCTGCGCCAGCCGCGCATGACGCTGGCGGACGCGGCGGCGAGCGCACAGGTGAGCGCGACCTATCTGAACAAGATCTGGACGATGTTGAACGCGGGCGGCGAAGACATCGGACCGCTGGCGGCGCTTCAGGTCCGGTGGCGGAGCCTGCCGGCGCCCGTCGATCACCTGGAGCCGAACGGGCTGGGTCCCGCCCTTGGGTGGATGCGCGACCTCGTCGCCGGCCTGCGGCCGCGCGTCGCGATGTCGTTCGACAACCTGCCGGCGCGCGGAATCGCGCGGGGTTCGCAGTCGCTGGTGCTCTGGAAGGATCGGCAGTACGCCGACCACAGAATGAGCTGTGACGGCAATGCGCTGCAGCTCGACATGTCGGCATACGCGCAGACCGACCCGCTGCTGCTCGTGCCGACCAAACAGAAGGCGCGCCTCCACTACGAACAGTCGTTCACCCGCTTCTGCGCGTTGTTTCCAGACCAGTTCTTTATCTCGGAACGCGGCCGCATGTTCCTGACCGACGCACGCGAGATTGCCTCCGACGCCGCAGGTCACCGCCTCCTCAGTGCCGGCTTCCACAGCCAGATGGGTTACTTCCGCGACGATCGTCCGCTCTATGAGCTGGTGCTCGATGCCAGCCAGCGGCGTCGGCTCGATACGCTCTGGAACGAGCTCGATTTCATCACGCTCGCCCCTGTCCGGCAGTTCAAGCAGTTCATCTGGTTCGAGCGCGCCGAGCCGCCAAGCTTCATGGCCACGGCCGAGTTCAACGCGTTCCGATCGGAAGACGAGGACGTCACGTCCGAAGAGAAGATCGCGCAACTGGCTGACGTCTACCTGGCCAAGGCGCGCGAGGTGACGAACGAGACGGCGCTCGAGGTCGTCCGCGACTATTTCGACCGGATGGACGCAAACGTTCGCGGGCTGGAGCGGGCGAAGGCCGCGGCCGAACCGGGGCATCTCAACGCGCTGATGGCGCTCGCGGCGCGGGCATATCGGCGTCCGCTCACGAAGGCGGAGTCGGACGATCTGCTTGGTTTCTACCGCTCGCTGCGCGACCAGCACCTCAGCCACGAGGAGGCGATTCGCGACACGCTGACCAGCGTGCTGATGTCGCCGTACTTCTGCTATCGCGTCGACACGTTGCCCGACAGCAAGGCATCGACCGGCGACGTCCGGCCGCTGTCGGACTACGAACTGGCCAGTCGTTTGAGCTACTTCCTCTGGTCGAGCATGCCAGACGAAGAGTTGATGCGGCATGCGGCGGCCGGCGATCTGCACGAACCCGCCGTCATCGTCGGGCAGGCGCGGCGGATGGTGCAGGACGGCCGCGTCCGTCACCTGGCCACGGAGTTCGCCGGCAACTGGCTCGACATCCGCCGGTTCGAGGAGCACAACGCGGTGGACCGCGAGCGGTTCCCCGAGTTCACGAACGAGCTGCGCGAGGCGATGTTCGAGGAGCCGATTCGCTTCGTGCAGGACATCATCCAGCGGAACGGCTCGGTCCTCGATTTCCTGTACGGCAACTACACGTTCGTCAACGCGGTCCTCGCCAGGCACTACGGCATGCCGGAGCCGCCTGAGGGATCGTGGGTCCGTATAGACGAGGCGCAGAAGTACGCGCGCGGCGGACTGCTGCCGATGTCCGCGTTCCTCACGAAGAACGCGCCCGGCTTGCGGACGAGTCCCGTCAAACGGGGCTACTGGATCGTTCACCGTCTGCTCGGCGAATACATTCCGGCGCCGCCGCCGA
>DATFXR010000745.1:0-8131 GCA_035315685.1 Vicinamibacterales bacterium
GTCGAAGACGTGCAGCGGATCGACCGGGAGCGTGCGTGCGACCCAGGCAACGTTCCAGATCGACAGTTGACCATCACCGTTGTCGATCCGGCCGACGCGGCCCGGCTTGAACGCGATCGGGTAGGTGAAGACCGCGGTCAACACAATCGCCGCGGCGATGACGACCGCGTACTCGCCGCGAAGACGCGGCCGCGCCCACCCGTCGCTCATGAGGGACGGATCATCATAGCGCGACGGCTTGACCTCGCTGCGCTGGCGGCGTACTGTGAATCGCACTGCATCTGACACGCGCTGGTCGTCAATCGATTGCTCGTGTGCCCGCATCGGCCTGGCGTCTCGCCGGGCGCGCGGGTGCGGCCACGGGCGGCGCGCTCCTGCTGATGCCGCTGTCGTCGGTCTTCACCTCGCCGATCGTCCCGCTACCGCTGCGTCTGGTGCTCGCGGTCATCTGGGTGCTCAGCCTTGTCGCGCCGGCGATCGGCGTGGCGGCGCTTGCGGTCGTCGCGCCGTTCGGCGCTGGACTGACTCGGATGGCTGGCCCAGCGCCGATCCAGTACACCGAATCGCTCGTGCTGGCGGCGTTGTCAGGGCTTCTCATCGCGGTCGGCTGGAGAGCCCGCGCGGACGACCCCGCCGGTTCGCCGTCGATGGCGCTGCCGCTGGTGCTCTTCGCAGCGGTCGTCCTCTCTTCCCTCGCGGTCGTGCTGACGGTCAGCCAGGTTGGTCTCGAAAGCCATCGTCTCTTTCTCACGAGCCTTGGAACGTTCCTCGTACGCGATTACCTCGTGAGCGGCCCCGAGCCGTGGACGACCGTCGGCGCCGCCGCACAACTCCTCGAGGGCGGACTGCTGCTCGCTCTGGCGATTTACTGGCTTCGCCGCGACGGCTCCTCATCGTCCGTGATCGAGGCGATCGCGGTTGCCGCCACCATCGCCGCGGTCGCGAACCTTGTCGCCCTCGCGCCGGTCCTCCGTGGTGCTGACTCGATCCGCTCGCTCGCGACGCGACTGGTCACGAGCCGGATCAGCGTCGAAATCGCCGACGTCAACGCCGCGGGGTCGTACTTCGCCATGGCGTGCTGCGTCGCGCTCGCCCTGTATGAGAGCCATGGTCGCGCGCTGGCGCAGCGCCGTGCGTGGGCGCTTGGCGCCGCTGTCCTGTTCATCGCGTTGTGGTTGACCGGTTCGCGCACCGCGGTCGTCTGCTTGCTCGCCCTGATCGGGCTGGTAATCGCGGCCAGGCGCAGCGCATGGCGCGAGCGGCCGCTGTGGCCACTCGCGACGGGGGCGGTGCTGATCGCGGTCGCGGCGGCGCTGGTCGTCGGGCTCGATCCGCGGTCGGTCGCCGGCCGCGATCTGGAGCGCTCGTTCGAATCGCGGGCGGCATTCCTGACGACCGGGCTGCGGATGATCGCCTCTGCGCCGGTATTCGGCGTCGGCGTCGGCCGCTACATCGACGAGTCCGGCCGCTTCATGCCGTCGTCCATCTATTGGTTCTTCTTTCGCGAGAACGCACACAACAATTTCCTTCAGGTCGGCGGCGAACTGGGTCTGATCGGGCTGGCGGCGTTCCTCTGGTTGCTTGCAACCGGCGCCATACGCCTCGTGCGCGGTGCTCGAGGCCGGTCAGACGATAGCGTGCTCCGCGGCGCAGCAGCAGGGCTCGCCGTATTCGTCACCACGTGGCTCACCGGGCATCCGCTGCTCACCCCGGAAGTCGCGGTTCCGTTCTGGATTCTGGCCGGGGCTGCGATCGCGCGTGCGGACAGGCGGCCGGACGGGCTGGAGGGGCGGGACGGGCCGGAGGGGTTGGAACGGAGGGATGGGCAGGAAGGGCGGGAGGGGCTGGAGGGGTCGGACGGGCGCGAGTGGCGCGGGCCCGCGGTCGTGGTCGCTGCGGCCATTGTTCTTCTGTTGGCGAGCGTTCCGCTGCGCGCTCGTGACGAAGAGCGGAAGCTGAACGTGCTGGAGAGCAGCTTCGGATTCTACGAGTGGGAGTCGCGGCCCGGCCGGGAGCGGACGCGCTGGGCGAGTCCGAGCGCGGCGTTTTTCGTGCCGGCGCAGACGAGAGAAGTTCTGATTCCGGTCCGCACGATGTTCTTCGACAGGCACCCTCAGCCGGTTCGCGTCACCGTCGCCATCGACGGCCGCGTGTTCGAGCGGTTCGAGCTCACGAACGATGTGTGGAGAGACGTGAGGCTCCAACTGCCGCCGCGAACCTCCCGGCCTCCGCAGCCGCGGCGCATCGACATCGTGACCACGCCGCCGTGGTCGCTGGCGCAGGTCTTCGGTACGCCGAGCGCGCGCGCATTCGGCGTCCAGCTTTCCGAGATTACGGTTCGATAGATTCCGTCAACCGCAGAGTCCGCAGAGCTCTTTGTACGAACCTCACGTTTCTCGTTTCTCTGGAGGACGTAGTGTCCGGCTTTAGCCGGACTTCTCACGGTTCGCCTGAAGGCGGACACTCGACACAAATGAACGTACATAAAGACTCTCTGCGTGTTCCGCGATCTCTGCGGTTTCCACGTCGATCCTGATCAGTGCTGCAGCGTGATACCGTCTCGACGCCATACGGTGGTCTCGGCATCGGCATACTCCGGCACCAGCCGCACGTGTGCGCCGAGGAAGCGGCTGTCGCTCGAGTTGGGCGCGTCGAGGAACGGCACGAAGCCGGCTGTCGTGCGGAACGAGACGACGTACAGGTAGCTGGTCGGGTTCTCGTCGCGATGATAGGGAACTCCGGCAGGCATCGCGAGCGTGAAGCGCGCGATCTCCGCCGGCTTCATCACGAGCATCCGCGACTCCGCCGCAGTCGAGACAGTTACTCGACCCGGATCGCCGCCGTTCTGCACCTCGACGGCAAGCCTCGTGATTTTCTTCGAGACGAACCGGTCGCCGCCGAGGTCCGCGACGGGTGCGCGCAGAACCACGTCGGCGCGCGACTTCCCTCTCACCCAGAAGGAATCGCCTTCGGGCGAGAAGGCGCCTTCGTCGGGAAAGTACGCCAGCATCGGCGGATTGCCGGCAAGCGGTCGCCTCGAACGATCGGCGTCGAACGCCATCGGCAGATCGTTCAGCAGCGTGAGCTCGATCGGCAGCGCGTGGAGCGGCCCGCTCTTGGTGTGCTCGCCAGGATGGAGCGACGCGAATATCGGGTTGAGGACGATTTGTGCGGTGAACGCGGCCCCGACCGCGAGCGCGATGACGGCCGATTGCAGGCCGGCCAGCGCCGGCGTCAGGAACAGGAACGCGGGATAGAAACTCAGAAAGTAGCGGTTACCGACCGGACCGCCGCCGCCCGAGTAGGTGAATGGCGTGACGACCAGCAGGACGAGCGCGGCGGCCGCGATCGTCGCGGCGAGCAGCCATTGCCACACGCGGCGGCCGCCGGTCCCGAGGAACAGGACGAGGCTCAGCACGCCGGGAAAGAAGTACGGAACGAGCCCGCAGAAACGTCCGACGAAAAAGTAGACGAGGTTGTAGCCGAGGACGGTGAACGTATGCTCGTTGGCGAGCACATCGCCGACCATCAGCGATCCGCGCTCGCGCACGGGACCGATGCTCTCGAAGGTCTCTCGATCGTTCGCGAACGGAAAGCCATCGCGGCCGTAGAACGTCTTCCGATCGCCCGCCTGATAGTTGAACTCGCCGGTTATCGCCGCGTTCGCTGCGAACAGCGTTCCGGTCACAGCCGCCCACATGATGGCGATCGCCGCCACGCGACCCCATTGCCGCCGATAGGCAGCAACCGCGACCAGCGGGACGACCAGGATCGCGTGCGACAGCTTCGAGAACGTCAACACGCCGATGATTGCGGCGGCTGCCAGATCGGACGTTGAGGTGGTGAGAAAGCGTGAGGCGGCCACGCGACCTTCTGGCGCGGCCTCCTTGTACGCCCAGAAAAAGACGGCGTAGAAGACCAGCGACAGGTTGAAGAACTCCGGCGTCATCCACACGAAGTAGACCGGCACGACCGACGCGCCGAGAAACACGACGGCGAAGGCCAGGGCCGCGATCGGTTCGCTGCCGCGCGCTGTGAGGAAGCAATAGGCGACGAACAGATCGAGACTGAGGAGCAGTGCATGCAGAACCAGGAACCCGTGCGTCCCGAAGAAAAAGACGAATGGCGCCGCGACCAGCGGGTAGATGAACGACTTCGCATAGTACAGCCGCGTGCGAACCGGATCTTCGAGCTTCACCCGCCGCACGAACGGGAACGTGGTCGACGAACGGATGCGATTGACCTTGCCCCGCTTCAGGAAGATTCCTTCCGGACCGCCGCGGAATTCTTCCCAGACGCGCGTGAGATCCTTGCGCTCGAAGGCGAAGTCGAAATCGGTGGCGATGCTCTTCGTGAGGCTGTAGTAGGTCGCCTCGTCGCCTTTGAAGCTTTGCGTCTCACGCGGCAGGTCGAGTGTGGCGGCGAACGCCAGGAGGACGATCCCCAGGGCGACCGCCGCGATCGCGCCGGGGGCGCGAAGCGCACGCGCGGTGCTGGTCACGCCGGCGCCTTCAGGGGCCGCAGGCGCGCGGCGGTCACGCCGGCGCCTCGGAGGTGAGGAACGACAGATCGGCGGCGAGAATGCCCTTCCGTCTGGTCGCGCGGGATGTCCCGTGGAGCAGCGTGTACAGGCGCTCCATCTTGCGGACGAAGACGCCGATGTCGTACTGCCGGCCGGTCAGGCGCGCGGCGGCGCTGAGCCGGGCGCGCTCGTCAGGACGATCGAGCGCCCAGACGATCTTGTCCGCGAGCGCCTGAGCGTCGCGCCTCGGCACGATGAGCGCGTCATGATCCGGGGTCAGGATGTCGAGCAGACCATCGGCATCGGTCGCGACGATCGCCTTGCCCATCGACAGCGCCTCGAACGCCGTCAGCGGCGTCCCTTCCCAGAGCGACGGAAACACGCTCAAGTCGAAGGCTGACAGCGTCGCGGCCGCGTCGCGGCGGAATCCGGCGAACACGAAGCGGTCTCCGAGATTCAGGTGCGACGCAAGCGCCTGCAACTCGGGAAGCAGCGGCCCCTCGCCGACGAGAAAAAAGCGCGCGCGGGGCCGTTGGCGCACGACCCGCGCCGCTGCCTCGACGAGGAAACGGTTGCCCTTCGATTCGTGGAGCCTGGTGATGGTCCCGACGGCAACGTCGTCTGGTCCGATGCCGAGCTCGCGTCGCGCCTCGGCGACCTCATCCGTACTGCGCTCGCGCCCGAACTCGTCGAGCGGCGCGCCCAGATACACGACTTTGACTTTGGAGTCGGGGATCTGCCGCGCCTTCGTCACGAACTCAGCCGTACTTCGCGAAACCGCCAGCGCGATGTCCGTGTACGGTTCGAGCGCGCGATCCGCGATTTTCTGAAACCACGGCGTGTCGGTCAGGTTGGCGTGCTCGTGAAGAATCGCAGGAATTCCGCGGAGCGCCGCCGCCATCCGGCCGAACGTCGTCGCGCCGTAGCCGTGCAGATGCAGGATGTCGATCTGTTTGCGGTCGACGACCGACAGGAGCGCCGGCAGCGTCAGCGGATCGAACTTCGACCGGTGCAGATACGTGACGTCGAGGCCCTGTGACTCGAGAGTCTCCTCAGATAAGTCCTTGCGCCTGAGGCTCAGCAGGCTTACCCTGAAACAGCTGGGATCGAATCGGTGAATCATCCAACCGAAGAGGCGCTTGACGCCGTGCATCCGCGATCCTTCCCACCCGAGGTGATCGCAGACCTGCAGGATGTTCAGCGGCCGTGGGTTCATTCGTGCGGGCCGTGATTATAGCCCGGGGAAACAACGGCCCACCACGCGGCGCCGTTCACGCGCCAAGCCGGCAAGTCGTTCCTTTTCACTGTCTAAAGTCCCCTCCACATCCTGTCGATACACGCTGCAGCACGACTGTAGTGCTGGACAGCCGCGCGAGTCGGTCGCGCGTGGGTCAACCATGAACCGAACCCTGATCGGGCTGCTGGCGATCATCCCGCTGACAGCGGCGACGGCCTGCACAACGTCAAAGAGCTCCAACCCGCTGAGTCCGGAGGTCGCTGGTCCGATCCCTGGCGTCGAAATCTCGGCACCGAAGACGCTCGAGCCGTCGTCGGGTGTCAAGATTCCTGTTGACCAGCAGCCGCTCACGCTGCTCGCCGAGAACGCCGGCACGACTGGCGTTCGGCCGCTCTCGTACGTGTTCCAGATCGCGGCTGACGCCGCATTCACCAACATCGTCTTCTCGCGTGACGGCATCACGCCGGGCGATGGTGGCCGCACCAGCGTTCGACTGGCGGATCGTCTCGCGCCCGAGCACAGCTACTTCTGGCGCGTCAGGGCGCAGGATGGCGCGAACACGGGTCCCTTCTCCGCCGCCGCGGGGTTCGACGTGTTCACGCCGATCGTCATCGAGCCGCCAGAGCTCGTCTCACCCGGGGTCAACCAGGTGGACACACCGCTGCGTCCGACGTTTGTCGTGAACAACGCCGTTCGCAGTGGACCTGTCGGCGCGGTCACCTACCTGTTCGAACTCTCCGATACCAACACGTTCGCGAACAAGGTCTTCCAGGAAGTCGCGGAACAGGCGAACCAGACAGGCGTTACGCCGGGATCCGATCTCGGCTACGCCACGGTCTACTACTGGCACGTGCGCGCGTTCGATTCGCGCACGCTCGGACCCTGGTCGCCCACGCGCGCGTTCCAGACGATGTTACAGCCGATCGCGCCACCACCACCGGCCGGTGGCGGCGGCGGTGGCGGCGGCAATTGGGAAAACTGCGGATCGACGCCCGGCTACGATCTGGTCGCCTGCGTCCACGCGGCCGTCAACCCGTCACGCACCGTCGAAGGTGCGTTCGAGGTCACCAAGCGCGTCGCGTGGCTGCTGCGCGGATCCGGCGCCGGCCTCCTGATCAAGAACGGCGGCGAGAACATCGTCTCGTGGAGGGGTTACAGCTTCGCGGCAGGGCGCATCTGCTACCCCGACGGCCACATCTGGAAAGTGCTCTCCGATGTCCCGGGTACGAACGGGCCGTCGTGGCAGGACAACGACTTCGTCGATCGCTCGCTGTACGTGCCGGCGATCGACCCCAGGTAGCGCGGCAGCCGTCTAGAAGCGCAGGCGGGCGCCGATTCCGAGTTGGAAGCCGCCGGCCTTGACGTCGCTCAGCGACGGGAGATCGACCGAGCCTCCGTTGTATCGGATGAATCCGCCGGCCCCGACCAGCTTCGTGAACGAGTACGACAGATCGGCGCCGATGTTGACGCCTTTGGCGGTGCCGGACTCCCGTTGCATCGACGACACGACGTTCTGCGTGCCCGGCGGGACGGTCACCGAGTTGATCAGGTCCTGCTTCACGCTGGTGAACGAGGGGCCGATGAACATCGACAGCTCGATCGTCGGCGTGATCGGCACGAAGCCGGCGACGACGATGTAGACGTTGTTTTCGGAGTGCTTGGCGTCGACAGGGTTGATCGGCACTGCCGCCGGCTGATTGAAGAACACCGGGTTCGGGATCGACGCGGCGCCCTGCGCGACGCCGGTGTCGCTGAAAAACGTGTAGCCGACGCCGACGCCGATGTTCGGCATGAAGCGGTAGACCCCGTTCAGGTCGAAGAGCGGACCGCCGTCGACGCTGGCTTGTGTGGTGACCGTGGCGGTCTGACCGTAAATCGGTTGGCTGAAGTCCGAGCTGGCCGTGGACGAGCGCGTCTGCGCGCCGACGTTCACGCCAACTGTCAGTTTGCCGCCGAGCAGCTGCTGCGCGTTCGCAGCGGACGCGCATGCGAGCAGGAGTACAGTCGCCGGCGCGGTGATGGTTCTCGTCGTGTGCATCGATCTCCTCGTATGTCTGTGAAGGCGCGAGTCGTGACGTGCCGATGGTGCGACTGATGGTAGCACGGAGGACGTGCGTACTTTTTCACGCGCGACCGCGGCTGAGGTCGCAAATTCGATTTTATTTTCGCAGCAACTCGGTTACCATCGCTCACCCCCGCTTCTCTGAAGCCATAGTGTCTGGAGCCACAATGAAATGTAGAACGTACACGATGTTCAGCGTGTGCGCGCTTGCGGCAAGCGTGTACGCATGCAGCTCGGCGAACCCCGCGGCGCCAGTCGCGCCGTCCTCGCAAGGTCCGACGAGCGCCGCTGATGGATCGACGCTGAAGGT
>DATFXR010000746.1:0-7127 GCA_035315685.1 Vicinamibacterales bacterium
CCTGATGGCGAAGCCGTCGGGGGAGATCATCGAGACGCCGATCACCGCCAACTTCCGTGAAGGGCTCGAGGTGCAGCACTACTTCATCTCGACCCACGGCGCCCGCAAGGGCCTCGCCGACACCGCGCTCAAGACCGCCGATTCGGGCTACCTGACCCGCCGTCTCGTCGACGTCGCACAGGACGTGATCATCCACGAGTTCGACTGCGGCACCGTGGACGGCATCGAGGCACGCGCGATCGTCGAGTCGGGCGAAGTGATCGAGCCGCTCCGCGATCGCATCATCGGCCGCACCACGCTCGAGAAGATCACCGATCCGTTCACCGGCGAGACGATCGTCGACGTCAACGAGATGATGGACGAGGAGCTCTCGTCGCGCATCCAGGACGCCGGCATCGAGAAGGTGAAGATCCGCTCGGTGCTCACTTGCACCTCGCGGCGCGGCGTCTGCGCCAAGTGCTACGGCCGCGACCTCGCCACCGGCAAGCTGGTCGAGCTCGGCCAGGCGGTCGGCGTCATCGCCGCGCAGTCGATTGGCGAGCCGGGCACGCAGCTGACGATGCGCACGTTCCACATCGGCGGCACCGCATCGCGGGTCAGCGAGCAGTCCACGCTCGAAGCGCGCAATGCCGGCACCGTCCGCTTCCAGGGCATGACCGTCGTCGAAGCGAAGGACGGCGGACTGGTCGTGATGAACCGCAGCGGATCGCTCGTCGTGCAGGACCAGAAGGGCCGCGACCGCGAGCGCTATCCGATCGTCTACGGCGCGCGGCTCAAGGTGAAGGAAGGGCAGCAGGTCGAGCAGGGCCAGGTGCTGGTCGAGTGGGATCCGTACACGTTCTCGATCCTCACCGAGGAGCCGGGCCAGGTCCGCTTCAAGGACATCCTCGAGGGCATCACCGTGCACGAGGAAGTCGACGAAGTGACCGGCCTGTCGCGCTTGATCATCGTCGACTCGCCGGACGAGAAGAAGCAGCCGGCGGTCGAGATCAAGGGCAAGGACGGCAAGGTCAACCGCAAATACCACATGCCGTCGCACGCGCATCTCATGGTGCAGGACGGCGAGATGGTGTCGGCGGGCGACGTGCTCGCGAAGATTCCGCGCGAGACCACCAAGACCAAGGACATCACCGGCGGTCTGCCGCGCGTGGTGGAACTGTTCGAAGCCCGCAAGCCGCGCGAGACCGCGATCATCTCGGAGATCGACGGCGTCGTGAAGCACGGCGGGATCGTCAAGGGTCAGCGGAAGATCATCATCATCCCGGACGAGCCGGGAGCCGAGCCGCGCGAGTACGGACTGCCGCGCGGCGTCCACGTCAACGTGCAGGAAGGCGAACGGGTCCGCGCCGGCGAGCCGTTGATGGATGGTCCGAGCAACCCGCACGACATTCTCAACGTGCTTGGCGAGAAGGCGTTGCAGTCGTACCTGGTGAACGAGATGCAGGAGGTCTACCGGCTGCAGGGCGTGAACATCAACGACAAGCACATCGAGACGATCGCGCGGCAGATGATGCGGTGGGTCAAGATCGAGGACGTCGGCGACACCGAGTTCCTGATCGACGAGCAGGTGGACAAGTTCCGCTTCCTCGAAGAGAACGAGCGGGTGATTTCCGACGGCGGCCGCCCGGCGCAGGGCCGGCCGCTGCTGCTCGGGATCACCAAGGCGTCGCTCTCGACCGACTCGTTCATCTCGGCGGCGTCGTTCCAGGAAACGACGCGGGTGCTCACCGAGGCGTCGATCTCAGGCAAGGTCGATCACCTGCGCGGCCTGAAGGAAAACGTCACGATGGGCAGGCTGATTCCGGCCGGGACCGGGTTCGAGTACTACCGGAACGTGCGGATCCCGGCCGACGAGCCACCGCCGCCGCCGGCGCCGCCGCAGCCGAGCGACGACGAGCTCGAGCTCGAGCGCGACATGGAGTACTTCGTGGAACCGGAGGAAGCGCTCGGTCCGCGAACGGGCGACCTGGGCGAGTAACGAGAGTCGTCAGTCGCAAGTCGTCAGTCGTCAGTCAGGGCGGCGATCGAACAGATCGCCGCCCTTTCTTCTTGTACGGTGATCCGTCTATCGGTGTGCGCATAGGATGTGGAGATGTCGTTCCTCTATCGATTCGCCGTTGCCATCACGCGGAAGCAGCCGTACCTCGACTGGGCGAACAGCTTGAACGACGGCGTTGAGCTGACGCCGGAGATGTCGGACGAGAATCGGACGATCTACCTCGTCCCCGAGACGACGCCCGAAGCGGTCCTCTCGACGATTCTCGACGACTACTGGGAAGGGATCTTCGAGCTGGAGCTCGGGTCATGGTTGCCGGACGACGCCCGTTGGCCGTCCGATCGGACACGCGCGATGTTCGATGCGTGGTTCGACGTGGACGTCACCAGCAATGTCTACGATCTGTCACCTGAGGAACCGCTGACGCAGCAGCAGGTCGAGGCCATGGACCTCGACGTCGCGCTGAGCCAGTGCGCCTGGTGCGAGATCGATCTCGAGGACGGCGCCGGCCGCACGGTCGCTTTTACGCTGGCCCATCGCGACCGAGTCTCTCATCGCGAAGGCCTTTCGCTTCCGATTCGGATCGACGAGGACCGGATCGTGATGGGCATTGTCACGCCGGCCGACTCCGAGCCGGCGCGCGCGGGCGACGACCTGATCTTTCGCGTCTGCACGGGCGGCTGCGAACGTGCGCTGCGCAGCGCTGTTCCGAAGGCGCTCAAGAAGACGTTCCGCGACTAGATTTTCGCGGGGGAGGATTCCATGACAGAGGCAGAGAACGTCTGGCGCACGAAAGGCGATGACGAGATTCTCGAGGCGGCAGAGGAGCTCTCTGAATACACCGCCGACGGTGAGCGCATCATCCGGGCGGAGCTGCGGCGCCGCGGCCTGCCCGAGCCCGGTCGCGCGATCGGTGCGTGCCCGCGCTGTGGACGGGCGATTGCTCCCAATCATCAGGGCGACGAATGCGGTCAGTGTGGCGAGCCGCTCCCTCCCGACATCCTCCGCGCGCTGGGCGCGGCGTCGGCTCAGTCGGCCGAACGTGCGACGACGGCCAAGACGGTCACTGGTGAATCGCTGGCGGTCAACTGGGAAGTCGTCGTCTGCCACGGCGCCGCGTTTTCGCTGTGGCGCGCCAGGGTTCCCGGCGGCTGGCTCGTGACGAACGGCAACGGCGGGTTGGCCTTCGTCCCCGACGCCGATGCCAGGTGGAACGAGAATGTTTCGTAGCCCGGCGATGTCCAGAATCTGCGTGCGTAGCAAAGGAGCCAGGAACGAGGCGGAGACGAGCCGATGATGCGCGTGCCCAGGAGTGCGGCGCTGGTGCTCGCCGGAGTCTCGTTCCTGCCGCCATCTGCGGCCGCGCAGTCGGAACAGCTGCGCGACTCGTGGCAGCGTGTCCCGGACCTGTTCGCCGCGGCCGGCGTGCGGGCCGGCGCGAACATCGCAGACGTGGGAGCCGGCGACGGGTTTCTCACCGTTCGCCTGGCGCCGGCGGTCGGCCCGACCGGCAAGGTCTACGCGGTCGATGTCGATGCGAAAGTCGCGGACACCTTACGGCAGCGGCTGGCGACGGCGGGCATCACCAATGTCGCGGTGGTCGTCGGCACCCAAGACGATCCCCGTCTGCCGGTCGCGGCACTCGACGGGGCGCTGATCCTGAACGCATACCACGAGATGGCCAGGGGTGTCGCGGTGTTGAAGCATCTGTACGACGCGCTGAAACCTGGTGGCCAGCTGGTGCTCTGTGAGCCGACTCCTCGTAGTCCGAACCAGTCCAGGCAGGCGCAGATGGACGATCACGTCCTCGATCCGGCACTGATTCTCGACGATCTTCGAGCCGCCGGCTTTCAGGTGCTCGATCGACAGGACCTGTTTGCAACCAATCTCGGCGGAAACCATTTCGGCTTCGTGGTCGCGAAGCGGCCGTGACGCGTGCATTACGGCGTGCCGGGACTGCAATTCGCCCGGCGTGTGTACTTGATCTCCACGCCTTTCCACTCGGGCACGGCGCCGAAGCTCAGATAGCTGGTCGCCATCATCGCGTCGGCTGACGTGGGCTCGATGACCGTCCGCTGGTGCCACGTGTCGCCGGCGAACGGATAGTCGGCCTTCAGCTCGAAACGATTCGTCCTGTCGTCGTAGCCCGTCTCGGCGATGCGAATCGAGTTCGTGCTGGCGCTCCCGCCGAGTAACGAGTGCGGTGATGATAAATCCGCCACGGATATCGTGATCGTGAACGTAGCACGCGAGCGGCACTCGGCGATTGATCGAAGATCGGAACGAATGCCGACTGAAAACTCAACCGATCGACGAAGTAGCCCGTTTTCATGGCACAGGTATAATCCCGCGCGGTGCGTTCCCTTTCGAAGGAGCCGACACAATGCGACGAAGTATCCGACGCGTGCTGACGACGACCATGGCGGCATCGATCTCCCTGATGACGGTCGTGTCGATCGGTGCGCAGACACCGCAGACACCGCCGGCCGGCGGCGGACAGGCGCGCGGCGGCGGCCGTGGACCGGCGACGCCCCCGCTGATCATGACGTCGTCCGCATGGGAAGACGGCGGCGTCATCTCCGACAAGTACACCCAGGCGGGCGGTCCCAAGGCGCCGTCGCCCGAACTCAAATGGTCGCAGGTCCCGATGGGGACGCAGAGCTTCGTCCTGCTCATGCACGATCCCGAGCCGGTGCTCAACAAGGGGTCGAAGATGGACATCACGCATTGGCTCGTATGGAACATTCCGGGCACGTCGACCGGACTCGCGGAGGGCGTCGCCGCCGGCGAGCTGCCGGACGGGACGCGGCAGGTGAGTCTGCGCTCGAACGCCTACATGGGACCTGGCGCGCCGCCAGGACCGTACCACCACTACACCTTCGAGCTGTACGCGCTCGACACCAAACTCGAGGTGCCGCAAGGTACGCCGCAGGAAGCAGCCGCGACGAGGACAGCCGTGATCAACGCCATGGACGGCCACGTGCTCGGCAAGGCGGTTCTCGTGGCGCGCTTCCACCGGCAGTAAAGCCGCGACACGACACCGCGCAGTTCTGCGCGCAGACTCGCGCACTCCGGTCGGTGGTCATCACGACGAGCACCGACCGGTCGACATCAATGAGCCGAGGGCTCAGCCGGCACGGCGCCGCCGCCGTTGATTGCTATTTTGGCGGCCTGCTTGCCGAGTGGTGCCCGCGTGCGCTTCGGCAGTTGCACCTTTCGCGGAGCGCGACGACCTATGGCCC
Organism: Vicinamibacterales bacterium; assembly: GCA_035315685.1. Taxonomy (GTDB): domain Bacteria; phylum Acidobacteriota; class Vicinamibacteria; order Vicinamibacterales; family CAVVIG01; genus QHWK01. The sequence continues at coordinate 5,239 of DATFXR010000746.1, forward strand.
GTTCCTGTTCGTCACTTACGTCGCGGCACTCGATCTGCTCGCGTGGGCGTGATGTTTCGAGGACTCGACCGAGTCGAGTAGGCCGCCGGGGTGCCAAAGATGATGACGCCAGCTGATTCGACGACACGCCTCTTTCTCGACTTCTCACGGGCCCAGCTGCTCGATGAGTACTGGCCGCGCCTGCGCAGCTGCGTCGAAACGCTGACCGAACGGCAGGTCTGGTGGCGGCCCAACGAGGCCAGCAACAGCATCGCCAATCTGATCCTGCACTTGAACGGCAACGTGCGCCAGTGGCTGGTGGGATCCTTCAACCGAACCGGCGACGCGCGCGATCGCGGCGCCGAATTCGCCGCGCGCGAACCGATGCCGCCTGCCGCGCTGCTCGACACGCTGGGCGCGACGCTGCAGGACGCATCGGCCGTTCTCTCGCGCCTGACCGAAGCCGATTTGCTCGCGACGCTGCACATCCAGGGCTATACCGTCACCGGCGTCGAGGCGGTCTATCACGTCGTCGAGCACTTCGGCATGCACTACGGACAGATCGTCTACATCACCAAGCTGGTGCGCGGCGAGGATCTCGGGTTCTACAAGCAGCTGAACGCAACCGGGCAACGGCCGCCGACGCCGACGGCGTGACGGTAGGAGGCTCGCGTGACTCGCTTTCATCTGGCTCAGGTCAACATCGGACGTCTTCGCGCGCCGATCGACGATCCGATTATCGAAGGGTTCCGATCGCAGCTCGATCCGATCAATGCCCTTGCCGATCGCAGTCCGGGATTCGTGTGGCGGTTGCAAACCGAGGACGGCAACGCCACGGCAATCCGCCCGTACGACGATGCGCGAATGGCGATCAACATGTCGGTGTGGGAGTCCCTCGAGGCGCTGCAACAGTTCGTCTACCGGAGCGGGCACGTCGTGCCGTTGCGCGACCGGTCGCAGTGGTTCGAGCCGATCGAAGGCCCGATCCTCGCGCTCTGGTGGGTTCCTGCCGGACACATCCCGACGGTCGCGGAGGCAAAGGAGAAGCTGCAGATCCTGAAGGAACGCGGACCGTCGGCGGACGCGTTCACGTTCAGGGCTCCATTTCCGCCGCCGGATGCGCCGTCTGGAACGACCGCGACTCTCGACGCAGCGTTCTGCGAGTGGGCGACGTAATCGTCGGCAGGCGCCGACGCCATGCTACACTTCGCGCCGCTGTGACGTCGGAGAGCACTCTCGTTCGCGATGAGGAGAAAACCATGCGGGCCAGACAGCACGTTCTCGTTTCGATGGTCGTGGCGCTGATCGCGATGCCGCTGGCGGCGCAGGATCGTGGCCAGCGCGGCGGCGCACCGGCGGCTCCCGCGATGACGATGACGATCGCCGCGTTTCCTGACGGCTCCGACATCCCGGTGAAGTACAGCCAGGCGGCGCCAGGCGCGGCGCCGGGCGAAGGCACGTCGCCGGCGATCACGTGGGCGAACGTGCCGGCCGGCACGCAGTCGTTCGTGCTCAACATGCACGACATGGACGTCGCCCGGAACAAGACCACCGACGATCAGGCGCATTGGGTGGTCTGGAACATTCCTGGAACGGCAACCGGACTGGCCGAAGGTGCCCCGAAAGGCCCGAAGCTCGCCGACGGCAGCTTTCAGGTCAGCGCGACGGGCCAGGTGTACCGCGGACCGGGTGCCGGCGCGAACGGGCCGAAGCACCACTACATGTTCGAGCTGTATGCGCTCGACACGAAGATCGACGTGCAGCCGACAGCGGATGCCTTCGAGACGCGCGCGAACGTGATGAAGGCCATCCAGGGGCACATTCTCGGCAAAGCCGTCTATGGAGGCCTGTTCAGGCGTCCGCAGTAAGGAGCGCGACGCGATGATCCGCAGGCTCGCGTCGGGGAAATA
>DATFXR010000747.1:0-27074 GCA_035315685.1 Vicinamibacterales bacterium
GCGTTACCTCGACCAGTCCGGTTTCTCGTTGTTGCCCGTCTTGGTGATTTGATGCAGATCCTTCCCGTCGCTGGCAATCGTGAAGACCTGCGCCTTGCCCGACCGCGTCGACATGAAGGCCAGATGGCGCCCATTCGGTGCAAACGCCGGGCTCTCGTTGGTGCCTTCGCCGAACGTCAGCTGGCGGATGTGGCCGGTCGCGAGGTCGAGCACCTTGATGTCGTACCCCGGGCCGTTGCGCGACGCATACGCGATCTCGTTGAACGGCGCGGGAGACCAGGTCGGCTTGTCGCAGTACGACTCGGACGTCTTCTTGGACAGTCCCGTGCCGTCTGCAGCCATGATGTAGATCTGCGGCGAGCCTGAACGGTCAGAGGTGAACGCTATCTGCGTCCCCGTCGGAGACCAGGTCGGCGAGATGTCGATGCCGGGATGATTCGTGAGGCGACGGACGCCAGATCCGTCGCGGTTGGCGACGTAGATCTCCGGATTGCCGTCGCGCGTCGACGTGAATGCCACCTGCGTGCCGTCCGGCGACCATGCCGGCAGCCAGTTCTCGCCGGCTTTGTCGCCCTTGGTCACTTCTTCGAGTGTGCCCGCGAAGATGTTCGAGATGAAGATGTTCGCGCCGCCGCGCCGGTACGACGTGTAGGCGATCGAGCGCGCGTCCGGCGACCAGCGCGGCGTGATGTTCAGCGTCCGGCCGACGGTGACGCGCTGCTGACGCTCGCCGTCGTAGTCGGCGATGTAAATCTCCTTGATGTTCCGGCTCTGAACCGTGCCGCCCATCCGCTCGCCGTCGCGATCGGAGTCGAACGTGATCTTCGACCGCGCGACGCCGTTCAGCGCGCGCTGCGACTTGTGGATTTCGTCGGAGATCGTGTGCGCGTAGAGGCGCGGGTTGGCCGCTCCGTCGTACTGGCGTGGGTAGATCACCTGCCGCGTGCGGACGTTGTACAGCCGCATCTCGACATGGAAGCCGGCCGCGATCTTCTGAACGGTGCCGACGATCAGCCCGTCGGCGTTCAGCTCGCGCCAGCGATCGAACGGGATATCGCCGAACGAGCTCGCTTTCGGGATCGTCGCATAGACGTCACGGGGGATGAAGGCGAATTCCCGCTCGAAGTTCAGATCGTCCCAGACCACTTCACCGATCGTCTTTGCGATCGCGACGGTCTCCGCATCGGAGGACAGCGCGATGAAATCGGGCACCGCCAACCGCGGAGCGGCGCCCGCCTCGCCCGATATCGTCGTCTGGATCTCGGTTGGCTGCTGAGGCGCCGGTGGCGGCGGTTGTTGGGAGGCCGGCTGCTGGGCGTGGGATCCCGCGGCGAGCAGCGCGAGTGCGAGCGTTCCAGTGAGGAGTGCTTTGGTCATTGGTATTCGAAAGTAAGGCGCACACCGAGCGTTGGATTCGGGAACGCGTCGGGCAGCGGCGGCAGCGCCCGCGTCGCCAGGACCGCCCGCTGCGCGGCGATGTCGAGCGTCGCGATTCCGCTGCCTCTGTCCACCGTCACGTCGGTGAGCCGGCCGTCTCGCTGAATGGTGAATTTCACGACCGTCACGCCGGTCGTACCCTGATCCTTGTTCCACGCGCGTCTGATCTGCATCACCATCGTGGCGATGTACTCGGGACAGCAGAAATCGGCGACGTCGAGCGTCGAGCCGGCGCCCGGTCCGCCGCCGCTGGACAGGCCGAAGCCCTGACCACGCGCGCCGGTGTCGGCGATCGCGCTGCCCGACATCACCTGGGGACCGCGCGTCGGCGTCCGGCCATGCGACTCCTCGGGCGCGCTCTTCACCGGCTTGGCCGGCGTCGCCGCCTTCGTCACCTTCGCGTTCGGCAGCGGCATGGTCATCTCGGGTGCTTTCGCCGCAGGTGGACGAACGGCCTCGCGCTTCGCCGGCTCGTCGGGCGGTTTCACCTCTTGAACCGGCCGACCGCCGATCGGCGTCATCCCGCCGTTGGCGACGCGCTCGCCGCCGCCACCCAGCGAAATGGTCATGACGATTGGCGCCCTCGTGTCGCGGCGGAGGAGGCCTCCCGGTGCGAAGACGAGCGCGCCCGCGAGCGCGAGATGCGCCGCCATCGAGAAGGTCAGCATGCGCTGAAGGCCGTCTGGCCGCTGCATCCGGTCGCGGAGCACGTCGGTGACGTCCATCACCGTTCTCCCGGCATCCGCGCCACCATGCCGATGTTGGTGACGCCGGCGCCCTTCAGCATGTCGATCACCTGCATCAGGTCCTGGTAGGTGACGGTGCCGTCGCCGCGCAGGAATACTTCCTTATTATCGCGGTGTTCGATCTGCTGACGGATTCGCTCCTGGAAGGCGCGCGCGGGAATCGATTCCTTGCCGATGTAGAGCGTCTGCTGCTGCGCGAAACTCGCCGGCACGGTAATCTCGATGCGCTCGCCGGTGACCTGCGCGGCGCGGCGCGACTGCGGCAGCTTGACGTCAATCCCGCGCTGCAGCATCGGCGCGGTGACCATGAAGATGATCAGGAGCACGAGCATCACGTCGACCAGCGGGACGACGTTGATCTCGGCGAGCGACGTCGCGACGCGGCGGTTGCGGCCCGACCGTGCGGAGGAGGCGCCTGCTGATGGCGCGAGTTTCGGCATCTCAGCGATCCACTAGGTGAAATTCCGCTCGGCGATGTTGAGAAACTCCATCGAGAAGTCGTCCATCTCCGACGCGAACAGCTTCACGCGCTGCGTCAGGTAGTTGTAGAAGAGCACTGCCGGAATCGCCGCGGCGAGCCCCATCGCGGTCGCGATCAATGCTTCAGCGATTGGTGTGCCGACCGCCTGCAGGTTCGTCGAGCCGGTGACGCCAATCTGTTCGAAGGCGTTCATGATGCCCCACACGGTCCCGAAGAGGCCGACGAAGGGCGCCATGCTCGCGACCGTGGCCAGAAACCCGATATGGCTTTCGAGCTTGTTCACCTCGACCGCTGATGCGCGCAGCAACGCTCGATCGACCGCTGCGACGCTCTTCAAGGTAGGACGTCCGCCAGCGGGACGCGGATTGGGCCCGTTGCCGACGTCGGGCGCCGTCTGTCGGAGTTGCGCGGTGAGCTCGGCGTATCCGGTCTGGAACAGCCCGACCAGCGGACTGTCGCCAACCGATCGCACGATCGCCTGCACCTCGGAGAATTTGTTGCTCCGTCGGAACACGTCGAGAAATTGCGCGCTTTGATGGGCGGCGCGACGGAACGTCCACCACTTATAGAGGAAAATGCCCCAGGACCAGACCGACAGCAGCGTGAGTGCCGCGAGGATGACTATTGAAAGTGGAGTCGCGCGAGAGATGAGACTGACGATACCGGTGTTCGTACTGGTAGCGTCGAGCGAACCTCCCGCCGCGCCCTGCAGCAGCAAGGCGAGCAGCGGGCTTCCGAGCGTGCGCAAACGACCCTCCGAGACATGGCAGTGCGCCGCTGGGACAGCGCGATGCGCACAACTGTAGCACGCTGAAAAAACTGCTGTCAAACCTATGTTACGATTGGAGTTCTCTCTCTTTCGGCAATGCTTCGCTTCCTCCGCATCCAACACCTCGCTGTCATCGATTCTGTCGAAGTCGAGTTCGACGCGGGGTTGAACGTTCTGACAGGCGAGACCGGCGCCGGCAAATCGATTCTGGTCGAGGCCGTCGGCCTGCTGCTCGGCGGTCGCGCATCCGGTGATCTCGTGCGCACCGGCGAGGACGCGGCGGCGATTGAAGCGATCTTCGAGAGCGGCGGGGAAGAGTTGCTCGTCAGGCGAGAGATCACAATACAGGGACGAAGCCGCGCCTTCGTGAATGGTGCGCTCGCGACTGCTGGTGCGCTCAAGGACCTGTCGAGCCGCTTGATCGAGCTCCACGGGCAGCATGAGCATCAAACGCTGCTCGATCCCTCGACGCACCTCGACGTCATCGATTCATTTGGGGCGCTCGACCAACTCCTTGCGGCGACAGCAACCACATACGATACGATGCGCGCGTCGCACGACGAGCTCGCACGAATGCGTGCGCTCGTCAGCGATCGCGACGCGCGCCACGACCTCGTCGCGTTTCAGCTCGGCGAGCTCGATCGAGCGGCGCTGCGCGAGCCGTCAGAGGACGGAGATCTCGCGGCGCTCCGCCAGGTTCTCGCGAGCGCCGAACGCGTCGAGCGGCTGTGCACGGAGAGCTACGCGGCCCTCTATGACAGCGACGATGCGATTCTCGCGGCCCTGGGAACGGTGTGGCGCCGGGTCGGGGAGCTGGCGTCGCTCGATCCACGGTTCCGCCCGTACCTCGATGCGCGCGACGGCATCAAGTCACAGCTGGAGGATCTCGCGAGCTTCCTGCGCAAGTACGCCGACAGCGTCGATGCATCGCCGGCGCGCCTGCAGCAGGTCGAGGAGCGGTTGGCGCTGCTCGAGCGGTTGAAGCGCAAATACGGACCATCGCTGGCCGAGGTCATCACGCGTCGCGAGGGGCTGCGCCGCGAGCTCACCGATCTCGCGCGCAGCGACGACCGGCTCATGGAGATCGAGCGCGAGCTGGCAACGGCACGCAAGCTCTTTCTGGACGCCGCAGAGCAGCTGTCGCGTGAACGGCGGCGCGTCGCCGGGTTGCTCGCACAGGCTCTCGAGCGGCTGCTGGCCGACCTTGCGATGGAGCAGACGCGGTTCGAGGTGCGGTTTGGCGATCCGTTGCCAGAGGCTGGCTGGAGCGCACGAGGGATCGACGCCGCCGAGTTCTTCGTGTCGCCGAATCCCGGTGAAGAACTGCGGCCGCTCGCGCGCATCGTGTCCGGCGGCGAGCTCTCGCGAATCATGCTGGCCATCAAGACGCTGACCGCGACGTCGCGGCATGGGTTCAGCGGTGCGGCCGATCGGCCACCGAGCGCGTCAGCACCGGGGTTGATCTTCGACGAAGTCGACGCCGGCATCGGCGGCCGCGTCGCCGACGTGGTGGGCCGCACGCTGCGGACGCTCGGATCTGCGTTTCAGGTCCTGTGCATCACGCACCTGCCGCAGATTGCCGCCTACGCCGACACGCACTTCGAGATCGAAAAGCGTGTGGATCACGGCCGCACACGGACCACCGTTCGGCGGCTCGACGAATCCGGGCGGGTCGAGGAGCTGTCGCGGATGCTGGGTGGCGAGGCAATCAGCGATGGCCTTCGGGCCTCCGCACGTGAGATGCTGGTGGGGCGGAAGATTCGGGCGGTTCCACCCGGCCCGGGTGAGGCGAAAGCGAAAGGCGAAAGCGAAGGTATGCGTCGGCTCGGCAGGGACGCGCGACTTCGCATCGACAAGGACACCCGATCATCGGACAGAGGGCGCAGAGGGAAGCACTGACCGTGGCGCGCAAGTATCTGATTGAGACCTTCGGCTGCCAGATGAACGTTCACGACTCCGAGCGGATGGCGGGGCTGCTCGAGCAGGCCGGTTACGAGGCCACCGACGAAGCGTCCGACGCCGACCTCGTCGTCATCAACACGTGCAGCGTTCGCGAGCGCGCCGAAGAGAAGCTCTATACGCGTCTGGGCGAGCTGCGGCTGCTCGCTGCCGAGCAGGGGCACGACCCAATCGTCGCCGTCGCCGGATGCGTCGCGCAGCAGGAAGGCGAGGCGATCTTCAACCGTTCCGCGGGCGTCGCCGATGTCGTGGTCGGCACCCAGCAGATTCGTCGCCTCCCGATGCTGGTCGAACAGGTGGCCGTCCACCGCGGGTCGAGACGGAGCTCCCGTTCGAAAACGACCGCCGAGCGGCTGCTGGCGCTCGACCCTTACGACGACATCGCCTGGCCGCTCGGCGTGACGCGGCGCGCCGACCCGGTCAAGGCCTACGTGACGATCATCGAGGGCTGCAACGAGTTCTGCAGCTTCTGCGTCGTGCCATACACGCGCGGCCACGAACGGATGCGGCCGAAGGCGGACATCGTTGCCGAAGTGCGAGAGGCCGCGGCGACGGGCCACCGCGAAGTGCAGCTGCTCGGCCAGATCGTGAATCACTACTCGGCACCCGACGATTCGTCGTGCGACTTCAGCGCTCTCCTGGAGGCCGTCCACGAGGTCGAGGGCATCGAGCGGATTCGCTTCGCGAGTCCGCACCCGCGCCACGTGTCCCGGCGCTTCCTCGACACGATGGCGCAGCTGCCAAAAATCTGCCGGCATCTGCATCTGCCGGTGCAATCGGGATCGACGCGCGTGCTCGATGCGATGCGGCGGCGCTACTCGCGCGATCGCTATCTGGAGCTGGTCGCCGAGATTCGTCATCTGCTGCCGGACGTCGCGCTGTCGACCGATATGATCGTCGGGTTTCCGGGCGAGACCGCGGCCGACTTCGACGACACGCTGTCGCTGACGGCCGCCGTCCGCTACCACAGCATGTTCTCGTTCAAGTATTCGCCGCGGCCGAACACGCGTGCCGACAAGCAGCTCGCCGACGATGTCGACGAAACGGAGAAGACGCGGCGGATTGTGGCGCTGCAGGCGCTGCAGCGGGACATCCAATCGGCGTTGAACGATGCGCTGGTGGGGCGGACCGTCGACGTGCTCGTCGACGCGGCCAGCCGTCGCCGCGAGACGGAGTTGTCCGGGCGCACGAGCACCAACGTGGTCGTGAATCTGCCGGGCCCGCCCGCCTGGATTGGCCGGACGCTCGCCGTGCGCGTCGAACGCGCCGGTCCGCACTCGGTCTGGGGACGAATTGACAATGGCGCTCCGGCGCCTAGTTTGTAAGGACCTATGCAAATCGAGATGACCATCAAGGGTTTGATGGTCGACCCCATCACGAATACGCCGATCGTGATCCTGCGCGACAAGGACGGACAGCGAGTGCTGCCGATCTGGGTCGGCATTTTCGAAGCGAACGCGATTGCGCTGCAGATCGAGAACATTGCCACGCCCCGTCCGATGACGCACGATCTGCTGCGCAACGTCATCCACGACCTCAAGGCCGAGGTGAAAAAGATCGTCGTCTGCGACCTGCAGGAGAACACCTTTTACGCGCTCATCTACCTGGCGCTGGACGGCCGCGGGGACACGGTGGCCATTGACGCGCGGCCGAGCGACGCGATCGCGCTGGCGTTGCGGACCCGGGCGCCGATCTTCGTGGAGGAGACGGTCATCGATCATGCGAAGACGGTCGACTTCACGACCGAGAAAGCGGACGCTGATCGGCTCCACAAGTGGCTCGAGAGCCTCGACCCCGACGATTTAGGCAAGTACAAGATGTAGGGCGTTCGCCATCAGGACACCACTATGGGTTAGAATCCGCTTCGCCCTCTGATGATCGTCGCCATCGCGAATCAGAAGGGCGGCGTGGGGAAGACCACGACCGCCATCAACCTGGCTGCAGCGCTGGCGCTGCGCGGGAAGCCGACCCTCCTCATCGACCTCGATCCCCAGGCCAACTCGACCATGTCGTTTCTCGACATGCCGCAGGTGACGCGCAGCGTCTACGACGCCATTTCCGAAGCGACCGTCGCGCTGGGCGACGTCATCCTGCCGTCGCAGGTCGAGAACCTGTCGGTCGCCCCGTCGCGGATCGCGCTGGCCAAGCTCGAACAGAAGCTGGTCGGCGAGCTGGACGCGCACTTCCGGCTGAAGGACAAGATCGAACCGATCCGCGCGCAGTTCCCGCACATCGTGATCGACTGTCCGCCGACACTCGGTCTGCTGACGGTGAACGCGCTAGTCGCCGCGACACACTTGCTCATCCCGATTCAATCGTCGTACTTCGCGCTGGAAGGGACCGACGATCTGCTGGAAACGATCGAGAAGGTGCGCGCGCGACCCAACCCGGCACTGCGGATTCTCGGCGTCGTGATCACCATGCACGACAAGCGGACCGCGCTGGCCCGCGACATCCGCATGCAGATTCAGAAGGTGTTCGGCGGGAAAGTGTTCAAGACCGTGATCACCAAGAGCGTCCGGCTGGAGGAGAGCCCGGCCTACAAGGAATCGATCTTCACCTTCGCGCCGGATTCGACCGGTGCGACCGAGTATTACCGCCTGTGCGAGGAGGTCATCGACCGTGCCTAGACGGGGGCTGCCCGAGACCGTGGCGATGCGACACGACGAGCACTACGTGGAGGCGCTGGCCGCCTCGGCCGGCACGCCGGTCGGCCGGATGGTCCCGATCGAGCAGATCGACCCGAACCCGAACCAGCCGCGCCAGGTCATGGGCGACCTGTCGGAGCTGATCGCGTCGATTACCTCGAAAGGGATCCTCGAGCCGCTGGTGGTCCGTCAGCGCGGCGACCGCTTCCAGATCGTCGCCGGCGAGCGGCGCTACCAGGCGGCCATCCAGGCCGGTCTGCAGGAGCTGCCGGTCGTCGTCCGTGACGTCGACGAAACCGAGATGCTGGAGCTCGCGCTGATCGAGAATCTCCAGCGCAAGGACCTGACGCCGTTCGAAGAAGCCGAGGCGCTGCACGGGCTGGCGGGGAGCTGCGGCTACACCCACGAGGACCTGGCGCAGCGGCTCGGCAAGTCGAGGACCTCGATCACCGAGTCGCTGGCGCTGGTCGGGATGCCCGACGAGGTCCGGAACCTGTGTCGGCTGGCCGACATTTCGTCTAAGTCATTGTTACTGCAGGTAGTTAGGCAAAGCACGCCGGAGAAAATGACCGCGCTGGTCGAGAAGATTGCCAGCCAGGGCGGCGCCACGCGCCAGCAGCTCCGCGACGCGGCAGCCAAACCGAAAGCCGGGCGTCCGAAGCATTACGTCTTTGCCTTCAAGGCACCCTCGAAGGCCTTCAATCTGAAACTGAGCTTCAACAAGAGCCGCGCCTCACGCGAGGAAATCATCGACGCGCTCGAGGCGATCCTTCGCGACCTGAGGAAGGCCAAGTAGCGCGCACACGTCCGCGCAACGCGATCCGCGTTCACGCAGGCGGCCAGGGTGAAAACGTTCGAGCCTGGTGGGCAGCCGGTGCGGCGTACTCGCTGAAAGTCCGAAGGCGCGCCCCACGCCGAATGGCGGCCAATGGACCGCATGATGGGGGCAGTGTGTTATGGGGCGCGATGTGGCGCGGCGTGTGGATGGCGACCGTGCCGAGGAGATGGCCGAAAGGCGTGGAATCCAGGGCCTTCCGCGGTTAAGTTAACATAACATACATTATCGGACTCAACGTGAAACCCGCCAAAAACACCCCTGTGGATGGATTGTGCGGCGACTCGCCCCCGACCGTGACGCCCATCGGAATCACAAATGGACGTGCTGCACGTTTATGTACTCTTGACCCCCGACCAGCTCAACCTTAATATGACACTGCTGCCGACGGCTTCGCCAGCCCCATACATGATGTCGGTCGGGTTCGCGCGATTGCGCGGTAGCTGGAGATGTCGATGCGCGCGCCCACCCAGGGGTTTACGTTTCGGGCTCGGCTGATTCTCCCGATTATCCTCGCCGTCGTTCCGCTCGCAGTGATCGTCATTCAGATCGCGTCCGCATGGCGTGCCCACGAGCTCGCGGACGCCGAAACCGCAGCCCTCGAGTTCTCGCGCCATCTCGCAGCCGTCCATGAGGCCAGCATGCGTCAGGCGCAGGTTGCACTCGACGCGGTCGCCGCAGCCATCGGAGGGACCGGCTCTTCCGATTCCGTGACGACGATTCTGCACAGCGCGGTCGAGCATGGGACGCTGTACAGCAACGTCGGTGTTGCGATCGCCAACGGGCAGATCGCCGCGTCACACGCGCCGTTGCCGCCCGACCTCGCCGCCACCATCCACCGGCTGGTTGCCGACGCCGCACGCAGCTTCGCGGCAAGCGACTTCATGGCCGACGAAGCCGGTCGCATCGGCAGTGTGTTCGCTGAGCCGGTCGTCGGCGCCCATGCCGCGAACCGCGTCGTCTTCGGCGTCGTCGATGCGGTGTGGTTGCGGTCGATGATGGCCGGCGCGACGCTGCCCCCGGGCACGGTCATTCGCGTGTTCGATCGCAGTGGTCGCCTCGTCGTCCGTCAACCGCGCGTGCCCGATCCGCGCGAGCGGTCCTCCAGCCAGGATCTGTTCCTTCGCTCGGCCGTCGCCTCCGCCCGCGAGGGTGTCACCACGGGCGTGTTCACGGATATCGATACCGTACCGAGGGTGCTCGCCTACGTGCAGCTGCCCAGTCCGAAGCCAGCCGACAGTCTGTACGTTGCAGCCGGCATCCCGGTTACCGCCGCCACCGCCGCCGCCGACCGCGCGATATGGAATACGACAACGGCTCTCGTTCTCGCCTGCGTATTCGCGGCCGCTGTGGCGTGGGTCTCGAGCGGTCACTTCACGCGGCAGGTGGACGCGCTGCGCGACACGACTCATCGCCTGACGAACGGCGATCTCGAGGCGCGGACCCTGTTGGGCGAGGGGATGCCGGAGCTCCTGCAGCTCGCGCGCTCTATCGACGCGATGGCCGAGGCCGTGTCGGCGCGTGAGCGCGAGATCCTCGGCCGTCACAACGAGCTCGTGGCGCGTGAACGGAGTTTCCGAGCGGTCATCGAACACAGTGCCGACCGCGTGATTCTCTTCGATCGCAACGGCACGGTGCTGTATGCGAGCCCGACCGGCCAACCGACCGGCTATCGCGTAGACGAGCTCATCGGACAGTCCTCGCTCGAGTTGGTCTGCGAGGACGATCGCGAGAAGGCGCGGGCCATGCTGACCGAAGTCTCCCGCACGCCGGGCCACACGGCCGAAGCAACCTTCCGCGTTCTTGCCAAGTCGGGCGACTGGCGCTGGATTCGGGCACAGCTCAGCAACATGCTCCATGATCCGGCGGTCGCTGCGATTGCGGCCAAATACCGCGACGTCACCGAGGCGTTGCTCCAGCGTCGCCGCGCCTCAGACCGGCTCCAGGAGCGGGTCGAGGAAAGGACGGTCGCCTTGTCCGCCGCGAACGAGAGGCTCACCAAGCTCTCACGCGCGATCGAGCAGACCGCCGATAGCGTGTTCGTGACCAACCGCGATGGTGTTATCGAGTACGTAAATCCAGCCTTCGAGGAGATGACGGGTTACACGAGCAGCGAGGCAGTCGGCAGCACTCCGCGGATCGTCGCGTCCGGACGGCACGATCGCAAGTTCTACGCGAGTCTCTGGGACACGATTCTCGCCGGCAAGGTCTTCCGCGCCGTCGTGACCAACAAGCGCAAGGACGGTCGGCTCTTCAACGAGGACCAGTCGATCACGCCGATCCGTGATGCCGACGGCGCGATCACGCATTTCGTGTCGACCGGCCGCGATATCACCGAACGGAAGCGTACCGAAGCAGCGTTGCGGCGGTTGAACGCCGCCCTGGAAGACGAAGCAGCGCGCATCGCCTCAGTCCTGCACGACGAAGCCGGCCAGTTTCTGTCCTCGGCGCACATCACGCTCGCCGACGTCGCGCGCGACCTGGCCCCTGAACAGCAGTCGCGCATCCAGCAGGTCCGGCGTCACCTCGATCTCGCCGAACAGCAGCTGCGACGGGTGTCACACGAACTGCACCCGCGCATGCTCGAAGATCTCGGACTGGCGGAAGCCGTCCGCTTTCTGTGCACGATGTTTGGCCGCCGCTCTGCAATTTCCGTTGACGTAGATGTCTCAGTTGCCTCATCCTGTCCTAGGGCGGTCGAAATAGTCTTCTATCGCTTGGTGCAGGAAGGTCTCGCGAACATCACCAAGCACGCGCGAGCGACGCAAGTGTCGGTCACTCTGGTCAGCGATGCAGCGCGAATTCTGTGTTCGATTTCCGATAACGGCGTCGGCTTCGACGTCGAAACCGCGGCGGAGCAACGCGACAGCTTCAGCCTCGGCCTCACGCTGATGCGTGACCGCGTCGAGGCCGTCGGAGGGACCTTGGCGATCCTGTCGGGTCCGCAGCGCGGCACGCAACTCCGCGCGTCCGTCCCGCTGGAGGCTTGAGATGTCCTTTCGGATCGTGCTCGCGGATGACCACCACATCGTGCGTCAAGGTCTGCGCGCGCTCCTCGAACGAGAGGGCTTCGCCGTCGTCGCCGAAGCCGAGAATGGCCGCGATGCGGTGCAGCTTACGCAAAAGCACAAACCGGACGTCGTAGTGCTGGATCTCATGATGCCGACGCTGAACGGCCTCGAAGCCGGCCGCGAGATTCTCCAGAACCGCTACGCGACAGCCGCCATCCTGTTGACGATGCACACCGAGGAGCACCAGATCGCGATGGCGCTGCGCGCCGGCATCCGCGGGTACTTGCTGAAGACGCAGGCGGCGGAAGATCTCGTGCACGCGATCCGCGAAGTGGTCCGGGGCGAGATTTACCTCAGTCCCGGCGTTTCACGCATCGTCGTCGACGGTTATCTGTCCGGCGACCGTCCAGCCGGCGATCCGCTTGCGCCCCGCGAGCGACAGGTGCTGCAGCTCGTCGCGGAAGGAAAAACGTCGAAAGAAATTGCCGTGCTGCTCGGACTGACGGTGAAAACGGCTGAGTCGTATCGCGCGCGTTTGATGGAGAAGCTCGACGTCCACGAAACCGCCGGGCTGGTTCGCTACGCCATCCGCCACGGCATCATCGACGCCTGAGCGGTACCGGGTTTTTCCCGCCGAAGCACCGGACGTTTCCGACTTGTTGCCCAATCGCGGCGGCAGGTATGTTCGCAACGTATTCCGGACGTCCATCTCTCCTCGTGCTCTACCGAACGGCGCAACACTCCGACCGGTTGCGCGAAGGTTTTCGCGGGTGTAAACCCTATGGCGCTGCGACTCTTGGTGGCAGACGATTCCCCGATCGTGCAACGGTCGATTCGCGACCTGCTGCGAACAGCTGACCTGCTGAGCATCGTCACCGCGGGGACCGGCACTGACGCGGTGCGGCTGGCCATCGAAACGATGCCGGACGTGATCATTCTCGATTACGCCATGCCTGGCATGAACGGCATTCAGGCAGCGCGATTGATCCATCAAGCGATTCCCGACGTGCCGTTGATCCTGCTGACGGTGAACGTCGCCGAGTACTTGATCGCCGCCGCGCTGAATGCCGGGATCCGTGGATACGTTTTGAAAGCCGACGCGGGCGACGACCTCGTGCGTGCGATTGATGCCGTGCGCGGTGGTTCCACCTACCTCAGCCCCGGCGCGTGTCGAGTGCTGTACGAGCGGTATCTGCCGGCGAGCAGCTGACGTCGCGAGCTGGCGTCAGGCGGCTGCGTGAGTGCCGCCGGCCGCGGCGGTGCGTGCGGCAAGATGTTGCCATCGTTCGAGCGAACGCCGTAGCTTCCGCTTTGCGCTGGTAATTGGCGCGCGCGCGCCACTGGGGTTTGTGAGTCCCAGCCGTGCTGCAACGTCCTGCAACGACATCTCGCGTCCGTAGTGAAGAACGAACGCGCGTGTCTCGATTCGATCGAGACGTGCGTCACGCATCAGCCGCCGCACCAGCGCCGCGGCGTGCGCCGCTTCGAGCGCCGCGATGGCATCGTTCTCCACAACGGGCGAATCTGTCGTCAGCGCGCGATCGTCGACTTCGTGCGGTCTCGCGGCCCGCGCCTTCATGTGATCGCGATAGCAGTTCCGGGTGATCGTATAGAGCCACGTCGTGAACTGCGAATCGCCGCGAAAACGATCCCACGCGGCCCAGGCCTTGATGAATACGTCCTGCCCCAGATCTCTGGCCAGTTCATAGCTGCCGCTCATCCGACATGCCCAGGCGACAACGTGACGGTGATAGCGGTCGAAGAGCACCGCGAGGTCCGCGTCGCGCCGCGAGATGCGGCATTCCTCGGCGCACGGCGCAGGCCGGCTGGCGGAGGTCTGATTGCAGATCCCGGCGACGAAATGGGGACAGCCGCTGCACGCCTGCATGCGCCCACGTTAGGCGGGGACTGTCTCGGTCCGTAAGCGGTCCTTCCCCATCGTCCGGCCGGGAAACATCGGGTACGCGACGGGAAAAATGCCGGTATCGGTGACGCTTCAGAAAAGTGTGTCATCGCCCCGTGGCGGTCGTCTCAGGTGCCATGAAGCACACACTCCCAGCTCTCGCAGCATTTCTTCTCACGATTCCGGCGCTGGCTGCCGCGCAGTCGGCGTCGAGCGTGCAGTATCACGTCGTTCAGCTTGCGCCGCTGCCACAGGTAGGCTCCTGCGTGCCCACGGCCATCGCCGACGACGGTACCGTCGTCGGCTACTGCGGTACTGCCGGCGTCAATTCGACGTTGGTCGCGTGGCACAACGCCGTGCCGACCGATCTCGGTAAGTTGCCGAAGGGCACCTACGCACAGCCCTGGGCGATCAATTCGCTCTCCGGGGTAATCGCCGGCTATGGCGACATCGGCGACATGCAGCCGAAAGCGCTGCTGATGACGCCATCCGGCGCGATTGAGGTCGATCCTTCGGGCGGAAGCAACCAGTACGCAACTGGAGTCACCGACGCCAGCGTAATCTTCGGCAACTTCTCTACCAGCGGCAACCCCGCCCTCGACAAAATGAACCCGGTCTTCTGGATCGAGGATCTGCCCGGTCATCCGGGCAGGTTCAACCGGACGCTGCTGCCGACGGTTGGCGGCACAGTGAACGGTGCGTTCGTCCGGGCGGTGGCGCCCACCGGCCTCGCCGTCGGCGCGCTGATCAGCGACACATTCGCCGCGTCCGGCAGCACCGGTCGTGCGGGAATGTGGAACACGGATGCGGCGCACAGCCTGGCCGTACTGGACACGCTGACGGACCCCATCAACGGGAAGGCCCGCAGCGGGATCGCAAACGGCGTAAATGGAAACGGCGTAGCGGTCGGGAGCCTGTCCGGACAGGCCAACACGCTCGCGACGCTGTGGATGAACGACGCCGCGCATACCCTGGTCGTCCTCGGCGACGGCATGCTGCAGGGCGACCTCCAAGGCAACGCTTGGAGCATCAACAACGTCGGGCAGGTTGTCGGCATAAGCTCGACGACCAATATCGCCGACGCCGCAGGCCGCGCGTTCCTCTACCAGAACGGCACGATGCTCGACCTTGCTACGCTCGTCGATCCAGCCGATGGCGTCTGGACGCTCGACAAGGCGGTCGGGATCAACAACCAGGGATGGATCATCGCCGTCGGCACGAAGAACGGCGCAACGTCAGCGGTGGTCCTGATGCCGGTGGCCGCCGGCTCCTGCTCCCCGCTGTCGATCACGCAGTCCTCGGTCAGCGGCGCCGTCGTCCAGGCCGGCTTCTCGGGCCAGGTCTCGGCGACCGGTGGCACCTCGCCGTACACGTTCGGCCTCGACAGCGGGAGCACGATGCCGCCGGGGCTGACGCTGGCGTCGAGCGGCGCGATCGCCGGCGTTCCGACGTCGGCAGGCGATTTCAGTTATGGCGTCAGCGCGACCGATTCGGCCAACTGCACCGGATCGGCCACGCTGTCGCTGCACGTCGACAAAGCGTCGCAGTCGATCGCGTTTGGCCCGCTGCCCAATCACGTCTTCGGCGACGCGCCGTTCCTCGTGAGCGCGGCCGGCGGCGCGTCCGGCCAGCCCGTGACGTTCAGCGCGGCCGGTCAATGCAGCGTCACGAATCATGAAGTGACACTGCTCGCCGCGGGCAGCTGCACCATCACGGCGTCGCAGGCCGGCAACGCGAACTACCTCGCAGCTGCCGACGCTCCCCAGTCCTTCACGATCGCGAAGGCGTCACAGTCGATCGCCTTCGGCACGCTGGCGAACAAGACGTTTGGTGATGCGCCGTTCGCAATCAGTGCCACTGGCGGCGCCTCTGGCAATCCGGTCACGTTCGCTGCGACTGGTTCGTGCTCGGTGTCGGCCAACATCGTGACGATCACCGGCGTGGGCAGCTGCACGGTGACGGCGTCCCAGGCAGGGAACGCGAACTATCAGGCTGCGGCTGACGTTCCGCAGTCGTTCTCCATCGCCAGGGGCTCGAGTGTCGTCACCTGGGCCACTCCTGCGCCGATTACGTTCGGAACCTTGCTGGGTGCGGCGCAATTGAACGCGACGGCGAGCGTGGCCGGATCGTTCGTGTACAACCCCGCGGCCGGCACCGTGCTCCCGGCGGGAACGCAGACGTTGAGCGTGACGTTCACGCCGACGGACACCAATCTCTCCGACTCGAGCGCGAGCGTTCAGATCGTCGTCAAGCAGGCCGTACCTGTCATCGCGTGGGCGCCGCCAGCCGATATCACCGCCGGCACGCCGCTCGGTGCGGCGCAGTTGAATGCCACGGCGAATGCTCCGGGAGCGTTTGTCTACTCCCCCGCTGCCGGCACCGTCCTGCCGGCCGGCAACGGTCAGACGCTGTCGGTGGTCTTCACCCCGACTGACGCCGCGAACTACACGTCGGCGACGGCCAGCGTGCTGATCAACGTCGTCGCTGTCGCGCCGCCGCCGCCGACCAACCCGATCGCGCCGATTCTCGATCAGTTCAACAGCGAAGGCGATCGAGTACGACTGAAAGTGCAGATCGCGCCGTCCGACTCGCCGCTGCCCGGCGCCATGCACAACGACGACAATGACGCCGACGACTGTCAGGCGCGGGGCGTGTTCAACGCGATGAACCTGCCGCCCGGCCTGGAGATCGATCGGAAGCACGGCGTGATTCGCGGCCGGATCGGCTTCAACGCGGCCGGCGACTACCACGTGACGGTCACCTTCACCCGCGACGGCGCGACCTTCAGCCGCTCGTTCACATGGCACGTCGCCGACGTGTTCAGGCGGCACCGGCACGACGAGCGCGACGTCGCACACTATCGCTAGAGTCGCAGATCGTTCAGGAGTTAACGGAGCGCCGCCATCGCGGCGCTCCTTTTTTGTGTCAGCGCTCCCCTCTAATTTCCCGCGCACGCCTCCCGGAATTCCCCAGTCGCAGACCGTGGATCACCCGCTACCTGAGATCGGGCCGCAGCCCTACCTTGGCGAAGAGTCCGAATCGTCTCTCTCTTCACTCAAGCGAGGCCCTGCCATGCATGCTGTGACCGCCCGAACTCGTTCCTCAACACATCTCGTGTTGCTCGTGCTCGCCGTGCTGGCGGTGGCCAGTGTCGGCCTGCGCGCGCAGCTGCCGACGCCGCCAACCGCGGCGTCGCAGTTCGATATCACCGGCTTCCTGCAGAGTGCGACGCTGGATGGCGTCGGCTCTGGGTTACTGCAAGGCGGACACATTGTGGTCAACGGTCACACGGTTACTCTGCCGTCGAACACCATCGTCATCCTGCCGGCGAACGCCCTGACCTGGGCGGAGCTCTTCACCACCGCTCCGTCGCCGTACACCAACGTGGCCACCGGCATGGCGCTGAATGATGTGCCGACGCCGATGTCAACCTACCAGGTGCACGTGGTCGGCAACGTGGTCGCAGGCGACCTCAGGGCCGGACTCGTGACCATCTCGCAAGATGCGCTCAACACCGGTGCCGGCTACATCAACTTCATCGACTATGCGAAGGGCGAGATCTACGTTGGCGCGGCCAACGGGGCGACCGGCGCTCGCATTGCCATCAACGATCCGGTTGGACGCTATGGACGCGTGGTGTCGCCAGACCCGCGGTTCACCGTTGATTCGGAGAACCCGACGATCCGCAGCGTCACTGGCTATCCGATGTGCGTGCCGCGCTTTGCCGGCGCGAGTGCAGGTGTGCCGGGTGCCGACCCGCAGTGCCCGCAGAGCAACCGTCAGTTCGTGAACGGCGCGTTCTCCGGGGTCTTCACCATGTCCGGCAACTTCCCGCCGGGCAGTCCGACGGGCCCGCTCGATCCGAGGCTTCAGGCGCCGTTTGAGATCGGCGATTACGTGACTTTCGCCGGCACACTGGTCCACGATGGCGGATCCCCGACCGCCAGCCCGTGGCCCGGCGCGGCCAATACCTACATCTCTGCGCACACGATCGTGAACAACATCGCGATCTATACAGCGGCCGGTATCGATCCGGTGTACGTCGCGATCGACGTCGCGCTGCTGGGCACTGGCGGCGTGACGGCGCCTGGCGCGGCGGAGGCCGCGGTACGCACACGCTTCGAAGGGTTCTCGACCGACGTCACCCGGAACGTTCACCTGTATGGCATTGACGTGCTCCCGACCGGCCAGACTGGCGATCGCGACTGGGGCAAGGTCGGGGTCGACAGCGGCATCGTGGCGCTGGGCGGCGCGGTCGCGGGACGCTGGCGGTTCCGTCCGCCGTGCACCGCCACCGTCGTCGGACCCGACGCCAAAGGGTGCACGCCGCCGCCAACGGGCGTGTTCCTGCCGGCCACGCGTGAGGTGCGTGCTGTCGTAGAGAGCACGACTGGTACGGCTAATACGCGCGTCATCGCTGCCAACGGTCTCACCACCGGGCAGTACCACGCGCCGATCGGCGAGTACATCTTCCCCGAGCAGATTCCGGGGGCGCCGGTGCCGCCGGCGAACTTCGAGACGATGCCGTTCCTGGCGTCGGGCGGGTACATGTCGGCGGGCGGATTCACGCCGAATCCAAACCTCAACGGGCCGTTCGTCCAACTGCCCGGCACGCTGGCGCCCGGTGCGCTCAATCCCTGGGTCGCCGACGCGGCGCCGCTGCCGCCGCCGCCGATTCCACCGGGCGTGATCATCAACGGTCCATCGAGCATCGCGTCGGGCACCACCGTGCTGTTCACGAGTACGGTGACCGTCAGTCCTGGTGCGATCGCGAGCTACGCGTGGACCGCGACGAAAGGAACGTTCAGCGCGCCAACGGCTGCGTCGACCAACTACACGGCCCCTGTCGTCACGGCGACCGAGGCGCAGACCATCACGCTGACCGTCACCGACAGCATCACCGGTCTGAGCACCGCGCAGAGCGTGACCGTCACGATCAACGCGCCGAACCTGCCGACGGTGACGATCAACCCGGCGGGGCCGCTGTCCGTGCCAACCGGTGTGCCTCAGACGCTGAATGCGTCGTGCACGTTCCTTGGCGTCGACCAGACCTCGAAGTGCACGTTCACGTGGACGCAGCTCCCCGGTGGCGGATTGACCGTTCTCCCGAATCCGGTCCAGGGCAAGACGCTCAACTTCATACCAACTCTCCCGCCCGCCACGCCGGCGGCCACGATTCAGATCGCCGTGACGGCGGTGTTCAACCCGGGTGGCGGCCAGCCGCCGTCGCCGGCCTCGGCACCGCAGATCATCGTCGTGACGGTGAACCCGGTTCCGGACGTCATCACCATGACAACGGAATACCGCACCGGCAAGCAGCGGCTGCTCATCACCGCGACGACCAACGCCGTGGGTCCGAACGTCGTGCTGAGGCTCGAGCCGTATCTCACGACGACCGGCACGATCGTCGATCCCGGTCCGCTCGGGATCATGCTGAACACGGGCGGCGGGATCTACACGCTCGACATCGTCGGTATCCAGGAGCCGGCGTTGCCGCCGGCGACGCCACTGGTCGTCATCTCGAACCTTGGCGGATCGACAGGACCGACTCAACTGCAGAGGATCCGGCAGTAGGCGGTTCACGAGAGCGGTCGAAACGCGACACGTCGCGCTTCGACCGCTCTGTCACACCGTGTGGGGCGATGCCGGGATTTCAGGTTGTTGATACCCGGGTTTTCTGTGGCCGTGATACGGGGAAGCTCCGACTCGATTGAGAACGATGCTTCCCCTATGTTTGCTCAGTAATACGTCGAGCGATCTTTTCTTAGGAGGATAAGACATGCATAACATGAGGCGGTTTGGTGCGGCCATGGTTCTGTCGGGGCTCGTCGCTTCCGGCATGATCGTCGGCGGCACGCGCGTCGAAGCCAAGGGCAAAGGCGGCGGCGGCGAAGGCACGGTTTGCAGCGCTCTGCTCGCGGTCATCACATACAAGTACACGAGTCCAACCATCAGAGACTACGCGACGGGCCTCTACCTTTCCTACGGTTGCGACCCCTCGTTCCTTCCCAAATAGACGAACGCCGTCCGGTGGTCCGGCGACCACCGGACGGCACTACTCAATCCCGCAACAGGTCGGCTCCCGCTTCGATCGATCCCGAAACAACGACACCATTTCTCGGTCGTGCCGGTTTCGCGCGGCGAATGCCGAAGTTCGATGCGCCGAGTTTTTCCGTCCGGCTCCGCCGTGGATTCCCTCCGTCCGCACCGCATAACACCCGCTTACGAGGTCTGCGGCCGAGTCTTATCTTGTCAGCATATTTGCCGAAGCGCTCCACGAATCGGCGCATTCGGTCGGTTCAGGAAATCCTGGGTCGCGACGGTTGCGACCCAGACGAGCAAAGAGAGGAACCAGCCATGACCGCAGCCACACTTCGTCAGCCACTCGTCGGAGTCGTTTTTGCCAGCGCTTTGCTCGCCCTGCCGCTGGGTGCGGCGGCGCAGACGGTTCAGCAGCCGTTCGACCTCCAGGTTGTGAATCCCTGCACGGGCAACAACCTCGTCGAAGTGACGGGCACCGAGACTACGTCAATTGTCACGAAAGTCACCGGCAGCGGCGATCTCCATCTCGATATTTCGGACCTGTTCAAAGGCACCGGCGTCGACATTTTCGACGCGACCAAGACGTACTCGTACTCTGATAACGAGCAGTTCAGCATCACTGCGGCGGTGCCGAATGACCCGAACACGACGACCGACCTGACGTTCACCGCGAAGTTGTTCATGAAGGGCTCGAAGGCGCTCGACAACTGGACGACCAAAGCGACGATCGTGTTCAAGGTCAACGCCAACGGCGTCGTCACGAAAAGCTCCACTACGCTCTCGGGCGACGTGTGCAAGGGTTGATCGACTGACGCTGGCGGCGGCCTTCGGCCGCCGCCAGCGCCGCGCCGACGTTCTCAATCTTCCGGCCACTCACTGCCCCACCGATCACAACCACCCACCCGAACCGCCGCCCGTAAGAGCGGCGCCGTCCTCGAGCCTGGCCGTACATCAGTAGCACCTCGATCTGCAATCGATCTGCGAACCCGACTAACGATCCGCCGATTCGCGTCCGTCGGTTTTTTCCCCTTCGTGTATCCATGAATTCCCCCATGTCGCACCGCGGATCACCCACTTTCTGATTCTCACCGCCACTCGTATCTTGGCTGACAGTTGTGCGCGACCTACTTGAAGGAGGGACGACGATGACTGGAAGGTTTGCTTGGGTGGGCCAGCTCGGTCCACGCGTGCTCGTCGCTCTGGTATTCGTGCTCGTCGGCCCGACTGCTCTGTTCGCGCAGCCGCAGACCTACGTGTGCTACGCGCCCGGCGGCTTCGGCGTCGTCCCGCCGCTCGCGCCGCCCGCGCTTCCGCCGGTGCTGCTCTCCTCGCTCAAGTCCGTACCCAATCCAGTGATTCCGCCGGACAAGGTCACCCAGTTGCCCACGATCCGAGGCGACCTGGTCGATTACGTCGCGAACCTGAGCGCCGCGATCCGCCTCGGGAAAGCTCTGTTCTGGGACGTGCAGGCGGGCAGCGACAACAAGACGGCCTGCGCAACGTGTCACTTCCAGGCAGGTCAGGACGGGCGCAGCACCAACCAGTTGAACCCCGGCGCCAACAACGCATGGGACGCGCAAGCTCCGAACCGCGCGCTCGGCGCGCTCGATTTCCCGTTGACGCGAAGCGCGACGAGCGACAACGACAACATCGTCGGATCGCAGGGTGTGCGAAAGTCGAACTTCGCGGGATTCAACAGCAAGACCGGCGCGGAACAGACGACGGCGGTGCCCGATCCGGTGTTCAACGTCGGCGGCGTGAACGTTCGGCAGGTGACCGGCAAGAACACGCCGTCGGTGATCAACGCCGTCTTCAATCACCGCAACTTCTGGAACGGACGGGCGCAGTCGGAGTTCAACGGGGTGAACCCGTTCGGCAACCGCGACACCACCGCACGCGTGTGGTACCTCGGCGTGACCGGGCCGACGCAGATCGACATCCACATCCAGGACGCGGCGCTTGCATCGCAGGCGGTCGGCCCTCCGTTGAATCCGGTCGAAATGTCGGCCGCGAACCGCTCGTTCCCCGATCTCGGGCACAAACTCCTGGGGCTCAAACCGCTCGGCCTGCAGAAAGTCGATCCGACCGACAGCGTGCTCGGCTCGTATGCCGATCCGGTCAAGGGACTCACGACCACCTACGCGTCGATGATCCAGCAGGCGTTCAAGGCCAAATGGTGGAACGCGAGCTCGAAGCAGACGGTCAAGATCAACGGCAAGACGTACACGATGGCCGAGGCCAACACGTCGCTCTTCTGGGGCCTCTCGATCATGTTGTACGAGGCCACCCTGGTTGCCGACAACACGCCGCTCGATCAGTACCTCGCGCCGGCAGGTGCCGCGTTCCCGCGGCCGCCACTTCCAGACACGACGCCGCTGAACCAGGTGGTGACGCGGCTGGCCAACGAAGGCATCACCGTCGTCGACAGCACGGGCGCGACGCGGACCGTGACCGTGGACGACATCCTGAACGGGCTGTCGATGTTCGAGCTGCCGGCGCTGCCGCCGTCGTCGTTCCCGCTCGTCGAGCCGTCGGCCTTCACGTCGTCGGGTGTGCTCGGTGGAACCGGATCGCTCAACACCGGCGGCGCGGGCGTCGGCTGCATCGGCTGCCACGTGGGTGCGGAGACGACGAGCGCGTCGCTGCGAAACCTGACCGGGCCGGGCATCGAAGCGGGCGATGCCGCGTTGAAGGCAGCCGGTTTCGATCTGCGCATGGAACGGATGTTCACGAATCTGAGCTGGACGCCTCCGGGGCCGCTCAGCCCGGTGCCGGCTGGAACCGACGTCATCACATTCGATCCAGCCACCTACGCAGTCAACACCATCGACGCGTTTGGCCAGGTGGTCGCGCCGCCGATTTCGCTCCCGGTCGCCACCTATGACACCGGTTGGTACAACATCGGCGTCCGCCCGACAGCAGACGATCCCGGCGTCGACGGAACGGATCCGTTCGGGAACTCGCTCTCATGGGTCCATCTGTTCCAGGCGCTCTCCGACCCGAGCATCATCAAGGTACCCGGCAACGGCCTGGGGTGCGCCGGGATCGGCCAGAACACGGCGTTCCCCAACCTGCTGCTGAACGCGAAGGGATTCCCACTGCTCTCCGGGCCCATGACGAAGACGGAGAGCGCCGACGTTGCGGGCACATTCAAGGTCCCGCAGCTGCGCAACATCGAGCTGAACGGGCCGTACTTCCACAACGGTGGCAAGGCAACGCTCGCGCAGGTGGTGGACTTCTACGACGGCGGCGGCGACTTTCCTAACGCGACCAAAGCGCCCGCCATCGTGCCGCTGATGTTGTCAGCGGATCAGATGAATGGTCTTGTCGCGTTCCTGCTGTCGCTCACCGACGATCGCGTGCGGTTCCAGCAGGCCCCGTTCGATCATCCGCAACTCTTCGTGCCGAACGGTGACAGCGTCCCGGGCACGGACAACATGATCGAGATTCCCGCGACTGGCGCGGCGGGCGCGCCCATGCCGCTTCAACGGTTTCTGAATCTGAATCCCTTTCAAGGCCGGTAGGTGCCGTCGCAACCGAGACAGGAGAAGACGATGGACAAAAAAGACCAACTCAAATTGAACCGGCGGGACCTGCTGAAGATGGGCACCGGGCTCGTCATCGCCTCCACCGCCGGGCTGCGGATCAGCGCGCCGCGCCAGGCATTCGCAGGTCAGATCACGAACACCGGCTGCGCCGGGACGGGAGTCATGGAAGTCTTCCCGACCAGCCCGCTGATTCTGTCGCCGTTTACCGATCCGCTGCCGATCCCGACGCCGATGCAGCCGGTGTCGATCGCGGATTGGAACACGACCGGGACACTCTGCCCGGTACCGGGACCCGGAATTGGACAACAGGATTCCGACGCGCTCAGCCAGCATGAGATCTGGCCGAGCCAGCTCGGACTGCCGGATCCGCTCTTCTACCGGATCCAGCTCCAGGTGAGGCAGCACAGTTTCACGACATCGCTGGTGCAGCCGATCGACTCCACTGGTGCTCCGACGCAGGTGCCCGGAACCACCAGTTCCGATCCGCGGTACCTGCCCGGCAGCACGATCTACGGCTTCAACGGAACGTTCCCCGGCCCGATGATTTACGGGATGTACGGCCGGCCGGCAATCGTCAGGTTCGAGAACCACCTCGACGAGAACCCGTTCAACCTCGATCGCAACGACTTCGGCGCGGACAACGCGACGTTCCTCACGCACTTGCACAACGGCCACACCGCGCCGGAGAGCGACGGCAACCCGCATCACAAACCGCAGGCCTACCGCCCGGGTGAATACTGCGACAACCTGTATCTGAACTGGCCGGCCGGCGGCGACAGCGCCGAGAAGCAGTCGTTCTTCTGGTTCCACGACCACAAGATGGATTTCACCGGCGCCGACGTCTACAAGGGCATGGTCGGTCTGTATCCGATCTACGACCCGAGCATGGACTACGGCAACGAGAACGACACCAAGAACAAGTCGAATCTCCGGCTGCCCGGCGTGCCGGATCCGATCAGTGGACGGATCGAGTACGACATCCCGCTGGCCTTGTATGACTGCCGCCTCGACGACGGCGTGACGCCGCACAAGGACTTCCACAACGGCTGCGGTGAGATGCACCCGGAATGGTGGGGCCACACCTTCTTCCGTCATTTCCCGAACCACGGATTCGTCGGCGACATCTTCACGGTGAATGGGACGGCGTATCCAGTGCTCGAGGTGAAACGCCGGAAGTACCGCCTCCGTTTCCTCGACGCGTCGATCGCGCGCATCTACAACCTGATGCTGATGCAGACCGGCAGCCACGGCACTGAACCCCCAGTGCTGGCCACCGATCCCGATCCGAACAAACGGCAGGGTCAGTGGCGCGTTCCCAATGCGCAGCAGTGCATGCGGTTCACGCAGATCGCGAGCGAAGGAGGGCTGCTGCCGTACCCGATCATGCGCGACTCGTTCGAGATCTGGCCGGCGAAGCGGCGCGAGTTCGTGGTCGACTTCTCGAAATACATGGACGGGACGCCGACGACCAAGGGCGACGTGATCTATTTGGTGAACACCCTGCAGATGTCGACCGGTCGCAAGTGGAACGAACCGACGAAGGTGCTCGACGACGGGACGGTCGTGCCCGATCCGGACTTCGAGCCCAACTTCAAGTGCCCGATGATCAAAATCGTCATCGGCGACGACGCGCCGGACCACAGTGGGGTGCCCACACAACTCCGTCCGCTGCCGCTGGTCAACACGAAAAAGCTGAATTCGCTGCCGAACTTCACGTTCGAGCTGCAGCGCAGCGGCGCGTTCGGCGGAGAAGTCGAATGGCTGATCAACGGTCGGCCGTTCGAGCCAACCAATGCCATGCGAACCGTGTCCAGGGGCGGACCGGAGATGTGGACGGTGCGGAACGGTGGCGGAGGGTGGGTCCACCCGCTGCATCTGCACATGGAAGAGCACCGCGTGATTACGCGGAACGGCGTCGTCGCGGGGTTGGACCCGCGGCACCCCGACGACATCTCGAAGGAAGACGTCGTCGCGCTCGATCCGGGTGAGGAGGTCGTGATCTATCGCAACTTCCGCACGTTCAACGGAAAGGGCGCAGGCGCGCGATTCGTGACCCACTGTCACAACCTCGCGCACGAAGACCACGCGATGATGTTCGGTTGGACGATCAAGTAGCGGCACGGTCGGCCGCGCAGCAGGCCGTCGAATGGCGCATGTCCATCGACGGCCTGCCCATAGGAGTGGAGAGTCCGATGATCAGAAAGGCAGCGTTCTCGTTCCTGCTCTGTGGCGCGATCGGCTTGGCGTTCGTCGCCGGCTCGTGGCACTCGCGCCAGGACACGGTCACCGCGTCCGGCCTGCACGGTCGCCGGATTCTCTACTACGTCGACCCGATGCACCCGTCGTACACGTCCGACAAGCCGGGCATCGCGCCGGACTGCAACATGACACTCGAGCCGGTCTATGTAGACGGCGAGGCGCCAGCCGACCTGGCGCCCGCTGCGCGTGCCACTGGCGCCATCGCGGTTGACGAAGCAACGCAGCGGATGATCGGTGTCCGCGTGCGCGCCGTCGACCAGGAGGCTGGCGTCGAGCGCGTCCGGCTGTTCGGCCGCGTCGCTGCAGAAGAGACAGGCATCTACAAGTTGAACGCGGGTCTCGACGGGTACGTCCGCGACCTGGCCGGCGTCACAACCGGCAGCGCCGTTCGCAAGGACCAGTGGCTGCTCACCTATTCGAGCCCGGAAATCCGTCAGCCGATCCAGGGGTTCGTGGGTGCCCTCGACTCGATCGATCGCGAGACACGCAACGAAACGGTGAGCTCCGTGCAGATGGCGTTTGCGCAGGTTGCCCAGGAGCAGGCGGTCGACCGCCTGATCACGCTGGGCATGTCGAGGCCACAGATCGAGGAAATCAGAAAGACCCGCGTCATTCCAGCGAACATCGAGGTCAGCGCGCCGGTCGACGGCTTCATCACCGCCCGCAACGTGTCGGCGGGCGAGAAGATCATGAAAGGCACCGAGCTCTTCCGCGTCGCCGATCTCCGTCAGGTGTGGGTGCTCGCCGACGTGCCGCCGCGCGACGCCGAACGCGTGCGGCCCGGCATGGCCGCTGAGATCTCGCTGGCCGGCCACGTGCTGCCCGCGCACGCCCGGGTCAGCGCCGCCGTGCTTCCCCAGTTCGACCCCACGACGCAGTCATCGAAGATCAGGCTCGAGATCGACAACGCCGAGTTCGTTCTGCGCCCTGACATGTTCGTCGACGTCAACCTCCTGGTGCCTTACGGGGCGACGATCACGGTCCCCGCCGAAGCGCTCGTCGCGACTGGTCTGACCAACCGCGTGTTCGTCGAACGGAGCGCCGGGGTCTTCCAATCGCGCCAGGTGCGGACCGGCCGCCGCCTCGGCGATCGCGTCGAGGTTCTGGACGGTCTCAGCGAAGGTGACCGCATCGTCGTCTCGGGCACCTTCCTGCTTGATTCCGAGACGCGGATCCACGGCCATGATCAACAGACTCATTGATCTCTCGGCGCGGCACCGCATCGCGGTGGTCGCTCTCGCGCTCGCCGGCGCGGCGGCAGGCTGGCTCTCGCTTCGTCAGGTGCCGCTCGACGCCGTGCCCGACCTGAGCGACACGCAGGTGATCGTCTACTCCACCTGGGATCGCAGCCCGGACATCATCGAAGATCAGGTCACCTATCCGATCGTCACCGCCCTCCTCGGTGCGCCGCGCGTCAAGGCGGTACGCGGCATTTC
>DATFXR010000748.1:0-2398 GCA_035315685.1 Vicinamibacterales bacterium
CATCAAGAGCCAGGGCGACTGGATTCAGCGCCTGAAATCAGGCGGCTGCACCGCGTGCCATCAACTCGGCACGAAGGGGACGCGCGAGATTCCGAAGGAGCTCGGCACCTTCCACAGCAGCGTCGAAGCGTGGGATCGCCGCATTCAGTCCGGGCAGGCCGGCCAGCAGATGGCGGGCGGGCTCAACGCGATGGGGAAGGAGCGCGCGCTCGCGATGTTCGCCGACTGGACCGATCGCATCGCGTCGGGCGAGGTGCCGCCGGCGCCGCCGCGTCCACAGGGCATCGAGCGCAACGTCGTCATCACGGAGTGGGACTGGGCGGATCCGAAGGCGTATCTGCACGATGAAGTCTCGACCGATCGTCGCTCGCCGACGTTGAACGCGAACGGCCTGATCTATGGCTCGCTCGAACTCAGCGCCGACTATCTGCCGGTTCTCGATCCGGTGCGAAACGAGATCAAGCAGGTGAAGCTCACCGTGCGCGATCCGAACACGCCGCGCACGCCGGCGACGATGCCGCAGCCGTCGCCGTACTGGGGCGACGAGCCGATCTGGACGAGCCGCAACAACGTCCACAATCCGATGTTCGACGAGAAGGGGCGCATCTGGATCACGTCGACCGTGCGGCCGGCCCAGAATCCCGAGTTCTGCCGCGAGGGATCGGCGCATCCGTCTGCGAAGCTTTTTCCGCTGGCGACGTCCGGACGTCAGCTCGCCATGTACGACCCGAAGACGGGTCAGATCGCCCACATCAGCACCTGCTACGGCACGCACCACCTGATGTTCGCGATGGACGCGAACCGCACGCTGTGGACCAGCGGCGGCGGTCCGGTGGTCGGATGGCTGAACACGAAGATGTGGGAGGAGACCCACGACGAGGAGAAATCGCAGGGCTGGACCACACTGGTCATGGACACGAACGGCAACGGCAAGCGTGACGCCTACACCGAGCCGAACCAGCCGGCCGATCCCGCGAAGGACAGACGATTCGGCGGCGGCTTTTACTCGGTTGCGCCGGCGCCCGACGGATCGATCTGGGGAAGCGTGCTCGGATACCCTGGCGCGGTCGTGCGTCTGAATCCTGGGGCCAATCCGCCGGAGACGGCGCTCGCCGAAGTCTACGAGCCGCCGCTGCCGGGTTACTCTCCGCGCGGCGGAGACGTCGATCGCAATGGCGTCTTCTGGACCGCGCTCGCCAGCGGTCACATGGCGAGCTTCGATCGCCGCAAGTGCAAGGGGCCGCTGAACGGGCCGAAGGCCACCGGTCAGCACTGTCCCGAGGGCTGGACGCTCTATCCGGAACCGCTCCCGCAGATGAAAGGCGTGACCGATCCCGGCAGTGCCGAAGCGAGCTACTACACGTGGGTCGACTGGCACGATGCGCTGGGTCTCGGTGAGAACACGCCGATCGATACCGGCAACGCGTCGGAAGGCCTGCTCGTGCTGAAGGACGGCAAGTGGGTAGTGCTGCGCGTGCCTTATCCCACCGGCTTCTATACGAAGTGGATGGACGGCCGGATCGACGATGGGAAGACGGGATGGAAAGGGCGCGGGTTGTACGCCACGGTGAGCACGCGCGCACCGTTCCACATGGAGACGGGCAAAGGCACGACGAGCAAGGTGATGCACTTTCAGCTGCGCCCGGACCCGCTCGCCAAGTAGCGCGAGCGGCGTCCGAGTCGGGGGCCGGGGGCGGGGTCTTACTGAATCGAGGAGGAGCGCATGACGGCGTTGCTGCGACAGGCCGTGCGGGCGGCGATCGTGTTCGCGCTGGTGTCCGCGCCGGTTTCGGCCGAAGTGGTTCGAATCGAGGTCCAGTCGCGAGCGGACGTCGCGGGTGGGGCAGCATTCGGCGCGACAGGTGCGTACGAAAAGCTGTCGGGCCGCATCTACTTCGCGGTCGATCCGTCGCTGCCGGCGAACCGGATCGTCACCGACATCGACAGAGCGCCGCGCAACGCCGCCGGCCGGGTCGAGTTTTCGTCTGACTTCTATCTCCTCAAGCCGAAGCAAATCGCGCGCGGCAACGGCGCCGTGCTCTATGAGGTGTCCAATCGCGGCGGCAAGGGAATGCTCGGCTTCTTCGACCATGCGGCCGGCAGCCTCGATCCGATCTCGGCTGAGCAGGTGGGCGACGGCTTTCTGCTCGCCCAGGGCTTCACGCTGTTGTGGGTGGGATGGCAATTCGACGTGCCGCAGCGAGCCGGGCTGGTGCGTGTCTATCCGCCCGTCGCCACCGACAACGGCAAACCGATCCGCGGGCTCGTGCGCAGCGACTTCGTCGTCACCGAGAAGGAATCCGACCACTCGCTGGCCGACCGCGATCATGCGGCCTACGCGGTGGTCGATCCCGACTCGCCGGACAACGTGATGACGGTGCGCGATTCGGTTGATGGT